>JAYVKQ010000813.1:0-8491 GCA_043768285.1 Saprospiraceae bacterium
ATTATGACGGGTGAGTAATTCCTCAAAATCATTAATGGCTTTCATCCGCTCTTTGGATGTTAATACGGGTTTGCCACCTATTGAACCTTCAGTTATGTCAATAGTATAATCACAAATACCATTTCTTTGTCCATCAATCATTAAAATATATCTCTGTCCTAATGCCAAACCCGTAACCGTAAAAATATCAGTAAAATTAGGAGGAACATCTGAACCACATAATATGCGTGTAAAATTAACACAATCGTTAGATTGATATATTCTGAGTTGTATGCCATTACCATTTAGTAAGGGACCTGTATTACAATTACTTGCACTAAGTTTAAATTTAATATCAGTAGTGGCAGCATCAAAATAGAAAAGGTGTGCATTTTCTATTGAGCCACACCCTTGTGAAGGAAAGGGAACATTAGTGGTTGGTAAGGTATTACAATAAGGAAAATCACCTTGACATAAAAGTGGTGCATTGGCACAAGATAGACCAGGTGCTCGCCCATTACATTGGTTGTTATTGATAATATTAACATATCCAGCGGATACTCGTGTACCCGTTTGCCCTGCAAGGCGCGTAGCAACAAAGTTTGTGATGGATACAGGTACAGGCAAGCCACTATACCCAACAACTTTTAATCTGATTTTATAAATAACTGTACTATCATCTAAGTTCGTACTAGAGCCATTCCAGCGAACCGTCATTCTGCCCGTATTCACCATCGAGAGGTCATAATCACCGGCTGTACTATTAGGTAAATCCACAATATCAACCCCCTGAAATTGCAAATATCCAGTATTCCAAACAACGGTTTGAGATAGATAGTAAATATCCGTGAAATTACTGACCTTTACATCGAGTGAGATAATATCACCGACATTAGCCGTTGCAGAAGACATATGACAACCGACATCAGTCAATGCGGTCTTGTCAGGGAGTAGGTTAGCATTTGCGCTAAAAGCTGTAAAGAAAAGAAGGAGAAATAAGCTTGTTAGCCAATAGTGTTGTTTAAAACGAATCATGGGAATTGGTTATTGGAAATTGGGATGATGCTTTATCATCGTTATGAAATACAAAATTATTCCGAAAATCACTCAAGTCCAACACAAAGGTCGGTTTTAATTGTAAAATAGCCTAATTATGGTATGCGATTTTTTGCCTATTTATTATTAATTATATGTTTACTAAACCACCCTATGTATGCTTTTCAGAAAGGCTACGGTTTTGATGAAAAGGATACGGTAACTACTCAAACTGATTAAGATGCCTAAATATGCCATATCGCGTTTCTTCGTCACTATTGCCTTCATTGTCGGCACGCTCTACGCAGTCATAGTTCCGCCGTTTCAAGTACCTGATGAGTTCAATCATTTTTTTAGAACCTACCAAATCAGTGAAGGGGTCATGCTTGCAGAAGGTACTGCTGATAATCGCGTAGGCGGTTATTTGCCCCAAAGCCTTGATATTGTGTCAAGACCCTTTCGCCATTTGCCTTTTCATATAGAACATAAAACATCCCAAATTGCTATCGAAAACCTATTAAATACCCCTTTGAATAAGCAAAATCTTATGTTTTTTGATTTTCCGAATACGGGTTTGTATGCGCCCACTGCTTATTTGCCCCAAGTCTGTATCGTATCAATTTTAAAAAAAATAAATTGTCCACCCCTCTATATGCTTTATGCTACCCGATTAGTGACACTTTATTTTTGGATTTTTCTGGTATCTTTCGCATTACGTATAACACCCATAGCACAAGGACTTTTGGCATTTTTAGCCCTTTTACCCGCCTCATTGTTCATTTCTGCGGGCAATAATGCGGACGTTATCTCTAACGGTCTATCTTTCATCGTTATTGCCTACATACTGAGGGGGGTATTCGGCAACGCCCCATTTACTACCCGTGATTACTGGATACTTGGCATCTTCTTTTCGCTGCTTACGCTGAATAAAATAGTGTATTTTCCATTGGTGTTTTTGCTTTTTTTAGGTGTTTTAAATAAAAACACTCAAACAAGTAACGTTCCAAAAGTTCCCAACTTTTGGAACGTTTTGCGTGGCGATGGCAGTATATCTATATCTTATATTTTCTTAATTACTTTTCTAAATATCGGCATCATTGTTTGGTGGCTATCCCTCATTCGCCCGCTACAAATTACCTATGATGCATACCATACTTTTTATAGAACAATATTACCACAGCCTTTGAATGAAAAAGTAAACCATATAGCCCAGCTACAATTCGTCATAAAAAACCCTCTTTTTTATACAAAAACGTTGATGTATTCGGTCATAAAATCTGCACCACATACCCTCATACACTACCTCGGCAAATTTGGTTGGGAGAAAAACTACTACCCCCATATCCTTAATTTTTCCTTGTTGATGCTCTTAATAATTAGGGGAATATCAGAAAAGACATTTTTAGAAAACAGAAAAAACAATTGGCTATTTAAAAGTAGTTTTATAATAGTTGGATTAATGATGGTTACTACTGTGGCTACTTTTCTATATCTCAACTCCTGCGAAGTGGGTGGCGATTTTATTTACAACCTAAGTGGCAAGTATTTTTTTCCTATTTTTCCCTTGTTTTTCTTAGCTTTTTCTATAAAAAATAAGGATTTTAAGGAAAAAATACTGAGGGGGGGTAATATTACTCGCGCTATTGACGGGGTGACTTCAAGTCACCCCGTCAATAAAACAATTGGATTTTTACAAAAAGAATGGTTGCTGAAAGGGGTATTGATTTTCAATTTGTGCTATGGTGCATACGCTGTTTTGGAACGATATTTCTGATTAAGCAATTATGCAAAATTAAATAATAATGCGAATAATGGTTAAAATTCAATAAATCCGTAGGATTTTTACGTTTATTGAAAAATATGTAAGCCAAAAGTCCCAAGTCCGTTAGGACTTGAACGTGTGAGTCCTAACGGACTCATTAAAATTGTTCCTCGTTCTCTCTATAAACGTTAAAATCCTACGGATTTATTGGATTTCAACCCATTATTAGCATTTATAGTATTTTTATAATATCAATTTATTTCGTCTTGGCACTTATTAAACTAAACCATCCTAAGTAAGTCAAACCATCTAAAATCAATATTAATGAAAAAAACTCTTTTACTAATAGCTTTCTGTCTTTCGACAATAGTGGCGCAAAGCCAAAACTATTATTTCCCCCCTTTGACGGGCACGACTTGGGAAACCACAACACCCCAATCATTGGGTTGGTGTACCGAAAAAGTGGATACCCTCTATAAATATCTCGAAACCACAAACTCAAAGGCGTTCATCGTTTTGAAAGATGGGCGCATTATTTTGGAAAAGTATTTCGGCACATTCACGCAAGATAGCGCGTGGTATTGGGCTTCGGCGGGTAAGACTTTAACAGGGGCAGTGGTAGGCATTGCGCAACAAGAAGGTTTTTTGAAAATTCAGGATACGACCTCAAAATATCTCGGCAAAGGTTGGACAGCAGCCCCCCTCAGTAAAGAGAACTTAATAACCGTGCGGCATCAATTAACCATGACGACAGGGCTTGATGACGGTGTTGCGGATAGCGATTGCACCCTACCCACCTGTTTACAATATAAAGCCGATGCGGGTTCGCGTTGGGCATATCACAATGCGTCCTATACCCTTTTAGATAAAGTGGTTGAAAACGCAACGGGTCAAAATTTCAATACCTATGTGACCAATAAATTACGCTCAAAAATTGGCATGACGGGGTTGTTTATCAAAACAGGATACAATAATGTGCATTTTAGCACTGCCCGCAGTATGGCGCGTTTTGGTTTGTTGCTGCTCAACAAAGGCAAATGGAATACGACAGCGATAGTGTCAGATACGGCTTATATGCGTCAAATGGTCAATTCCTCACAAACCTTCAACCCGTCATATGGCTATTTGACTTGGCTGAATGGCAAATCTGCTTTGATGGTGCCGCAATTACAAACAGTTTTCCCAACGAGTGTTAGCCCACAAGCCCCTGCGGAAATGTTTGCCGCAATGGGTAAAAACGGGCAACTTATCAATGTTGTGCCCAGTCAAGGTTTGGTCGTCATACGCATGGGCAATAATCCCGATAATGCCCTTGTACCCTTCACATATAATAATGAAGTCTGGAAACGCCTAAATTTGGTCATCTGTAACCGTACTGCTATTGCTGAAAATGCCTTAAATACTGAGGGGGTATCGGTATATCCAAATCCGACAGATAATAGCCTTTATGTGTCGTTTGATAAAGAAATAAATAATTTTAAAATACTGATTATCAATTCATTGGGTCAGGTTATAAAAACTAAGAAGGGTTTTGGGAATATTTTAGAAATAGATATTTCAGATATAAAAAGAGGGCTATACTTATTTCAAATACAGAGCGAAAAAGGAACAGTGACTAAGAAAATAGTAAAAAATTAAGGACTGTATCGGATAACTATTTAGCATAGAATTAGGGTAAGGTTTTTGAGAAATTTTACCCTAAATCTTATTTGAATAGAAAAAGTGTACCTTATTTTTCAAGCCAAATGAAAGATTCAATATTTTTCAAAAAAAATGTTCAAGGTATTTTCCTTTTTAGAAAAATAATATATCTTTGCACTCGCATTTAAAAAGTAATGCGAATTTTAGTTGAAATACGGAGGTGTGGTAGAGCGGTTGATTACAGCAGTCTTGAAAACTGCCGTACCTGAGAGGGTACCCGGGGTTCGAATCCCTGCGCCTCCGCACTATTTTAACTGTGAGCTATGAACTGTGAACTGTTTTAAAATTGTTATTTATACATTTTACAGTTCAAAATTTCACAGTTCAAAACTGGACTTGGTAGCTCAGTAGGTTAGAGCGTCGGTTTGTGGTTCCGAAGGTCGTGGGTTCGAAACCCATCCTAGTCCCATCCAAACAAAAAAAAGGTCGAATGGCAATGCTGTTCGACCTTTTTTTGTTTGGCGATTTTAAAAAAAATTCAAATTAAATTTTTGAAACGTACCCACCAAATTTATTTGGTGTCGCAGGATTTATAAAAACGCCTAAATTTGATTTTGTGGATATTCAAGTATTATAAGTCGCCAAATGAATTTGGCGAGTACGTTTGGTTTTCTAATCGCACTATTACCACCGAATGAGCGCAGAACCCCAAGTAAAACCACTACCAAAAGCGGCTAAACAAACCAAATCGCCTTCCTTAATTTTTCCCGCTTCCCACGCTTCGCACAAGGCAATTGGCACTGATGCCGCCGTTGTATTGCCGTATTTTTGAATATTGTTCCACACTTGGTCATCGCGCAAGCGCAACGTTTTTTGCACAAATTGGCTAATACGGAGATTGGCTTGATGCGGTCTCAACATATCAATATCCGCAGGAGTCAAGCCTTGCTCTTTTAAGGCTTCCATAATCACTTCTGGGAACTTAACTACCGCTGTTTTGAACACCAATTGCCCTTCCATATTCGGATAAATTTGCGCATTATCGAGCATATGTTGGGTCATATAGATGCCGCCAAGCGTATCTTCCTTTGGAAAACCAAAATCTATGGGGTCACTCGTTTTATTAATATGATAGCCACCATGCGAGCCGGGGTTGATAAAAGCTAATTTTTCGGCTTCTGTCCCATTGGCGTGTAACTTGGTAGTCAATATACCACTTTTCTCATTTTTCGACGGTTGCACCACAATAGCCCCTGCCCCGTCGCCGAATATGACGGTCACGTTGCGTCCGCGTGTCGAAAAATCAAGCCCCATCGAGTGCATTTCTGCACCTATTACCAACACATTTTTATACATACCTGTTTTCACAAATTGGTCGGCAATAGACAAGGCATAGACGAAGCCAGAACATTGGTTACGAATATCCAACGCGCCCATTTCCTTGTGCGTAATGCCTAATTCACGCTGAACCAAAACGCCACAACCTGGGAAATAATAATCAGGGCTTAACGTGGCGAATATGATAAAATCTATATCTTCTTTTTGAATACCCGCCCTTTGAATGGCAATTTCAGCCGCCCGTGCGCCCATAGTGGTGGTGGTTTCTTCGTGTTTTTTGCCATACCTTCTTTCTTTGATACCCGTGCGTTCTTGTACCCATTCGTCAGTGGTTTCCATTACTTTTGAGAGGTCGTCATTGGTGACAACTTTCTCTGGCACATACATACCAATACCTGCAATTCTTGAACGTAACATATTGTTTTTTTAATGCTTATTAAAATAGTTGCCGCGTATAGTATATGTTAACCACAAATGACACTGATTAAACTGCTTTAATCATGATTTTTAAAAACAGTTAAAATCAGTTTAATCAGTGTCATCTGTGGTTAATATAAGTTATCTGAGACAATAGTGGTTATTATAAATCTTTCCCTTCACCTTCCCACTTTGCAATCACGACTGTAGCCAAGCAATTGCCAAGCATATTCACGCCCGTACGCACCATATCCATCAACACATCTACGCCGAGAATGAGGTAAATAGGCCATTCTGGTATGCCAAATTGCCCAATCGTACCCATCAAAATGATGAGCGAAGCACGCGCTACACCCGCAACGCCTTTACTTGTGACCAACAAAACCAACAACAAAGTCAGTTGTTCGCCGATTGAAAGGGCAATAGAGTGGTCAGTCGCTTGCGCTACGAAGACGGCAGCGCAACTCAAATATAAAGTAGTGCCATCTAAGTTAAAACTCATGCCTGTTGGTAAAACGAAAGAGACGATGCGGCGCGGTACACCATATTTTTCTAACGCCTCCATCGCAGGTCCCAAAGCCGCTTCGCTCGATGCCGTGCTAAATGCGATAGAAACAGGAGAACGAACAGCCGTCCAAAAGTTTTTAACATTAATTTTCATGAACCAGACGATGAATCCAAAGACGATAATGATGAAGAAAAATAGAGCACCATACAATGTACCTATCAGTTTTATCATCGGGATAAACACATTCAAACCCATTGCCGAAACTGCCGAAGCCATAGCCCCAAGCACGCCAAATGGAGCGAAATACATGATAATATTCGTGAATTTGAACATCACCGCCGTTAGGCTTTCGCAAAAAGAGACCATTTTTCGGCGGTGCTCGCCACCCGCCATATTGATACCCAAGCCAAATAATATACTGAAAACAACGACTTGTAATACTTGATTTTCAGCAATAGATTTGGCTATGTTTTCAGGAAAAATGTGTAGAATAATGTCTTTCCAATCTTGCTTGGGTGGTGCATCAGCCTTTACCTTAGCGGCGGCAAAGTCCGTTTGTAGCGAATCAATACCCCTCAGTATCACGGCTTGCCGAAGGCTGTCTGGGGCTTTTTCATAGTCATTCAATATCGCTTCTGTGCGCTTTACAACCACAGGCGCGGCAACATCTTTCCAATCTTTTTTTACATTGGCAGCTTTGGATTGTAGTTTTTCAGCATTTTCTCGACTTATGCGCGGGTCATCACCCGCTTTCGTCAAGTTGATAGCCACAAGCCCAAATACTAAAGCTAAAGAGGTTACGCCAATAAAATAACTAAACGCCCTAACGCCCATGCGCCCCACTGTTTTGGAATCGCCATGCCCTGCAATACCCACTACTAAGGTCGCAAAAAGCAAAGGCGCAACGATGGTTTTGATTAATTTAAGGAAAATTTTACCCAATATATCGAGGTGAATGGCGAAGTCTGGTACCAACCAACCCAATAAAGCACCGACCACAAGGGCGGCTAATATCCAAAACGTAAGGCTAAGGTTTTTCATAAAACTTGATTTTATTGATTTTAGCCGTTAAGATAGGCATATTTATTATATATGGTAGGAAAGTATCGTAAAATTGTGACATTAGTAGATACCCCTCAGTATTTTTAGATTTACAACGATTTATCATAAACGTCAAAAGCCATTTTGCGACTACAAAATGGCTTTTGATATAGATGTATTGAGAAAACTTATTTGTTCTTAGGCAAGTTTTCTATTTGTGATGATAGTTTTGCAATAATCGAAAGTAATTCTTCTTCTCTTTTCTTAGCGGCTATTTCTATTAATTCTTTTGCTTTTTGTGCTTCTTCTTTCCCTCTACGTAGTTCGTCAAGTTCATTTTCAACTTCTTCCTCTGCGTACATGGCTTCTAACATTTGTTCATCATATAAAGCCAAGTTGAGTTTATTAACAATGCGCTTGACAACAGGGTTAGTATCGTCACCAGTATATTCTAAAATACGAGCATCGTTGGTCTTATATTTTTTTTGGCTGAAAACGTCTAATACTTTTTCCAATTCAGTTTGTGCAACCATGTTTAATCTTGGAATTTGAATACAACATCGGAAATTGGGTTTGCTATTTTCATAATGTATGTTTAGATCTAATAGTATGATTTTTCAATACAAATATAAACCTAATATTAATTTTTTACAAAAAAATATTACGTATGCGAATAATGGGTTAAAAAGCCCCGTTAGGGCAGGGTTGATTGGTTCTAAACCCGAAGGGTTTTAATATGAATAACCCCGAATGAAATTCGGGGAAGATGC
>JAYVKQ010000814.1:0-2043 GCA_043768285.1 Saprospiraceae bacterium
CTAATATATTCGCTAAATTGTTTGTAATTTTGCGAGATTTCTGCTTTTTTGCCTGTATCACCAATGAGGTATATACGCGTGCGGTTGGTATCCGTTGTCTGACAAAATAAAATAACTGGACAAAACCATAGGGCAGTTAAACACGTTATTACTATTTTCATAGATGTTTTTTATTGAACAACAAAAGTACAAGGATTTTTATAAAAAGTGCAACGGAACGCTGTTCCGTTGCACAAAGTCCCCCTCAGTATTTTTTACATTTTAATAACGCAATTCTTAATATAGACATTATAGTGGACATTGGAAGGGCGATTGAAATCGCCCTTCCAATGTAAAAACCAATGCACAAATACTTTTTTGTTCATATGAGGAATTGCTAATGCTAATATTCTGATAATCAAACCTTTAATTTATGCACACATTACACAGACTAATTCAAACTGATGCAAAACAATTCTTAATTAAAACCAAAATTTCGCTATTTTTACGCCCACTATGAAAGTTTATTATGACTTAGAAAACTTGCCCAAATTAGAACAAACAGTCATCACGATAGGGTCTTTCGACGGCGTACACTGCGGGCATCAGAAAATATTAGAAAGGGTCAATCAATTGGCGCACAGCGTTGATTGCCCATCTGTAGTGGTCACTTTCGACCCTCACCCGCGTGCTGTATTGCAACCAAACGATACGTCGCTCAAATTATTGACCGATACCTCCGAAAAAATCAAACTCCTTGAACGCTATGGTATTGATATTGTGATAGTTGTGCCTTTTACAAAAGCATTTGCAGAACAATCGCCCGATGCCTATATCGAAAACTTTTTAGTACAATATTTCAATCCTACCTATATTATCATCGGTTACGATCATCGGTTTGGTGCGAAACGGGCAGGTGATATTGAATTTCTAAAAAAATATGCCGCCCAATATAACTACGAGATTGTTGAAATCGAGAAAAAACAAGTAGATGAAATTAGCGTGTCCTCAACCAAAATCCGCATGGCTTTGGAGGATAGAGACGTGAAAACGGCAAATAAACTACTCGGGCATTTCTACACATTCACGGGCATCGTCGTGAAAGGACAGCAAATTGGGCGGCAAATTGGCTTCCCAACCGCTAATATTGATATTTCGGAACACCTCAAACTTGTGCCACCACATGGCATATATGCCGTCTTTATTTGGGTAGATGGCAAGCGGCATCAAGGCATGATGTATCGCGGCGATAGACCCGTTTTGAAAGACCATCATAATGTAACAATTGAGGTCAATATATTTGATTTTCAAGAAGATATATATGATAAAACAGTGTTGGTTGAATTGGTAACGTTCATTCGACCTGACCGCTCTTTTGAGAGTTTAGAAGAATTGGTAGTGCAATTGGCAGACGATGAACGCGAAAGCCGTGAAGTGTTGCAATCCATTGAAAATCAATCTAATCCGCGTGTAGCGGTAGTGATACTGAACTACAATACCCCTCAGTTTTTAAAGCTCTTTTTGCCTTCTGTTTGTGAAACCCGCTACGGCAATTTCCAAATATTTGTTGCGGATAATGGCTCTACGGATAATAGTATTGAAACGGTACGGGAGTTTAATTTAGACGGTATTCCCGCAATGCACAACTTGGATAGGGTCAGAGTGATTGATTTAAAAGTCAATCATGGTTTTGCAAAAGGCTACAACGAGGCGTTGAAACACCCGAAATTAGCCCCGCGCTCAACTGATAATGAAAACGGTTATGATTATTACGTATTGCTAAATAGCGATTGCCGCGTGTCGCAAAACTGGATACGCCCCATTGTGGATATGATGGAAAATGACCCGAGTATCGGCATCGCGCAACCCAAAGTATTGTCTTATACCAAAAAACGGCGATTTGAATACGCAGGCGGTTCAGGTGGTTGGATGGATACGTTTGGCTATTCGTTCAGTCGAGGGCGCATTTTTGATACTGTAGAAAAAGACCGCAAGCAATATGACGACGAAGCGGATGTATTCTGGGCTTCGGGCGCAGCGTTATTCATCAAAGCTGAGTTATAC
>JAYVKQ010000815.1:0-4150 GCA_043768285.1 Saprospiraceae bacterium
GTTCACGGCAGCCGCAAAACGCTGGGTTTCTTCGACAGAAAAGGCGCGGGTACTGACGGCAGAAAGTTCATTTAAGGCTTTTTGTTTTTCAATTTTTGCCTTAATCACGACCTCCTGCCCTTGTATCGCGTTTTCTTCCATGTCAATATTCAAGTCCAATTCTTTACCCGAATTGACAACGATATTGTTCAATACTATATCTTTATAGCCGATAAAAGTCACTTTTAAACTGTATTTGCCCACGGGAACACTTTCGATTTTGAAATGCCCCTCATCATCAACGGCAGCTCCTTTGAGAGGATTTGAGTTTAAAATAACGACATTTGCCCCAATCAAAGGCGATTTAATGGTTTTGTCTAAAACGGTTCCTTTGATGTTTTGGGTGATGTTTTGAGCAAAAAGGGTGTTTGTCAGCATTAGGACTAAAACAATCGGGATGATACTTACGAGATTTTTCATTTTTGTTACAGATTTTTAATAAATGATAAAATAGTCGGGGAAAAAAAGAAAGAGCCGAGCAAGCCAGCTCTTTCCAAATAGAATGTCCTTGAAAACCCGTAAATGGTAGTAGGACGCAACTTTATATCACATCAAAAGAAAACCGTTGTTTTCGATGAAAGACATTCTGAGACACACCCCCTCAGTATTTCCCCTACTTGGGTTTAATTTTTTTATTTTGCCATAGATTTTTTTAATTTAGAGGTGCTTAAATTTTTCCCCAAAAGCTGTCATTGCGAGGAGGGACGACGAAGCAAGCTACTCCACTTTTCGATAAGCCAAATGTTTTGGTATTTCGAGAATGGTAACAGATTGCTTCGTCGTACCTCCTCGCAATGACAGTTTTTTTGGGAAAAACTTAGAGTTTAGTTATTGACTATCAAGTATTTATGACACAATGAATAAAATATATGTTCAATGTGGTAAAAAAAACAAAAACCAAATAGGGGTAAAATACCCTCCACCGTGTCTAAGGGTACATTTAACATAAACCCGTAAATATTTTGAACAAAATGGACGATAAAACAACCCTCGAAGCCTTGCGACAGGGAGATAGAACGGTTTTCGATGCGGTGTTTCGAGCGTATTACGAACCCTTGTGCAATTATGCTTGCAGCCTAACTGATGGGGATATGGACGCTGCCGAAGACATTGTGCAGGAGCGTTTTTTGAAACTCTGGGAAAAGCGGACGGAGATGGCAATCACGTATTCTATCAAGGCATATTTGTATAAAATGGTACATAATGCGTGTTTAAATCGCTTGCGCCATGCTAAAACACAAACTAAATATATGCAGTACAACGCGACACAAATAGATAACAACCCAGTGCAGCCTTCGGAGGGTGGGTTTGAAGTGCAAGCGCATATTCAAAAAGCCCTTGATACACTGCCCGAACAATGCCGCTATGTCTTTGAACTCAATCGTTTTGAAGACCTAAAGTATCGAGAAATTGCCGAGCAATTGGGCATTTCTATCAAAACTGTGGAAAATCATATTGGCAAAGCCTTGCGCTTGTTGCGGGTGGAGTTGGCGGAATATATGGTGAGTTTGTTGGTATTTATGGTATTGTGTAAATAAGCAACGTACCCGCCAAATTCATTTGGCGGCTTCCGATGTTTAGATATTCACAAATAAAATTTATAAGTAACAAGAAAATATTAAGTGGGTCAAAATCCTGAAAGGATTGAACATGAATAGACACAATAAGTGAACAGGTTCAAAAACTCCGAAGGAGTTAAATATGGGCAGCCAAGTAATTGACATTCAACTCCTTCGGAGTTTTTGAACCTGTTCACTTATTGTGTCTATTCATATTCAATCCCTTCGGGATTAACACATATTAATTCGACCATGTTATTATTTACACTTTACTAAGTATTCGACAATACTACGCCGCCAAATGAATTTGGCGGGTACGATATTACAAGGTATTCTGAAATATAAAATCTTATATTTTGAAAATTTTTATGAGATAAGTATCCATTTTAAAAAAATAAATCCCCTTTGGCATATCCGATAAATCAACTTCCTTTTTCATATTTCCTTGAATATCAATACCTTTCACAACACGCCCAAGCAGATCTACAATGAAAACGGCTCTGTTATCCAAGCCTTTATTATCAATTGTCAAATAATCTACGAAGGGATTTGGATATACTTTGATGTCTAAATTTTCTACCGCAGCAACAGTTGTCACGCAATTAAAATTGAGGGTACGTAAATAGTGCCTGCCGAGATACCCCCTCAGTATTTGCGCCAATTTTGAGGCAAAAAGTTTGCGATTAGCCACATTATCGCGCACACCCGTCAAGTGACATTCAATCTGAATGGCATCAACCGTGGTACTATCACTACTACCATGTCGTGCGGTGATATAGCCCCCCGAAAAATAACTATCTCCACTATTTACCTGCGGCTGTTGCTTTGAAGGTACGGCGGGAAAGCCCTCGTTTTCAAACAAAGTACCGAGGGCGAAATCGCCGCGCAGCAATTGCGCAGATGCCGCATTGGTTAAATTATTTTTCACTAAATTTTTGATACTCAATTGGTTGGTATAGGTAGGCGTATTCAAAACGCTATCACTCAAGCGGGTACTGGCGGCACTCAGCATATAGCCCAATTCTAAGCGTTGGATGGTGTGTCCGTGTCCGTGCATATCCAACAAAATACCGCGTCCGTTGCGTTTTAAGATGCTATCTTTAGCGGTTTGTACATATTGATGAAAAGCACGCCACGCCTGTTCTGATACAGGATTACCCAAAGCCGCTTCACGGATTTCTCGATTGGCATCCAATTTTTTGCGGTGCAGCCGATTGACGATGATATGCGGAAAACAGCCAAAGGCTTGGCGCAAAGCCGTATCAATTTCGTAAGACAATTCTAATGTATTTGCATCCATAACGGTGGTGCAAGTGTCACACGCGCGGTCAGGAATAGTCGTAGGTTCAAGCCGACCACCATGTGGGGCTGTAATGATAATTGGCAGATTGCCCGCCCGATATTCGATATAATCGTTAGTGCTTAGATAGGTTTTACCCGCTTGGTAGGTTTGTGCAACAGCTAAAAGCGGAATACCGTATAATATCAAAAATAGGAAGTAGTATTTTTTCATAAACATTAAGTCAGCATCGGCGTACCCAAATAGACCTTTACTTCGGGCGTGATTTTTACCGATAATTTTATCAAAATTGCATCGAATTTACCCTCTGTACCCGTTTTTCGATGCCATTCGTAGGTGGTTTTGATGGTTTTAAAAACCGTAGTCAAGGCATTGTTGCCCTTACATTTGTCCAATATTTTGTCGATACTCTCAGGTGAGAAGGCTTTGGCTTTCCCTCTCAGTTCGACATCGAGTGCGGGGCTAATACCCATACATAAGCCAAAACTCATGACTTGTAATCCTTGTGCTTCCAAATCAGGAAATATTTGAAGCCAGTCGTCAATCAGCGCGTAGGTTTTTTCTTTGAAAGCATCTGAAACATTGTTGGCTTGTTCTTTTATAGCCTCCCCAGCATCGGAGATTGTTTTTTTTAGTTTTTCTATCATTTGGCTGTTAGTTTAAATTGAATTTCAAAGATATAAAAAAGCGCGTAGCAATATGCAATTATCGGTAGTTTGATATAATATTTTTGCTAAAAAACAGTTAATCTATCGCTCCCTTTTTTGAATAATCCGCAATGATTAACCAATAGACAATATTAAAGCCTTACATTTGCACAAAATTTGGTTAATACCTAAATATATGAAAAAAATCCGATTTATTGCTCTCTTTTTAGTAGTAGCAAATACTATTTTTGCACAAGACCGACAGCTCACACAGTTTTATGCGTCGCCTTTGACGCTCAATCCTGCCCTTTCGGGTTTGTTCGATGGCAAATACCGCGTGGGTGCTAACTACCGTGACCAATGGCGCGGCTTGCTTGACCAACCGTACCAGACGTTTTCTTTTGGTGCAGACTTGCGTTTAGAGCCTTTCAAAAATGCTTTGGGTAAAGACCGTATTGGCGCGGGTCTCGTTTTTTTTCGTGATAAAGTCAGTGCTTTAGATTTTTCAACGACGCAAATAGCTGTTTCGGGAGCCTATCACAAGGCTCTGGACTTGCAAAACACGCAATACCTCTCGCTTGGTTTTCAAGTAGGTTTGACACAGC
>JAYVKQ010000816.1:0-3313 GCA_043768285.1 Saprospiraceae bacterium
ATACACCAGTAAGTGGTGATTTGACAACTCAAGTCACGGATATTGATAATCCAAAAACGGATTTGACCTTCGTGCAGATTGGTATAACGCCTAATACTGAGGGGGTATTCACGCTCAATCCTAATGGCACTTATACCTTCTCCCCTACTCCGAATTTCAACGGGACGGTGACGATAACTTATCAAGTGTGTGATGCGGCGGGTAAATGCGATACGGCTACTTTGACTATTACGGTTAAGCCTATCAATGATACGCCTGTGGCGGTCAGTGATGCTATTACGACAAATGAAGACACGCCTATCAGTGGTACGGTAGCAACAAACGATACGGATTTGGATAATAATTTAGACCCGAATAGTTTTGTCAAATTGGATAATCCTTTGCATGGTACGATTATTTTCAATGCAGATGGCTCTTATATTTATACGCCAAGCCTCAATTTTGTAGGCGTGGATAGTATCCATTATAAAGTCTGTGATACAAAAGGCGATTGTGCAACGGCTACTTTGATTATCACAATAATGCCGATAAATGACGCACCAATTGCTGATAATATCACCGTAACCATCAATGAAGATGGCTCTACAACGGGCGATTTGAAACCGCAAGTAACGGATATTGATAATCCTAAAACAGATTTGACTTTCGTGCAGATTGGTACAATACCAAATACTGAGGGGGTATTTACTTTAAATCCAGATGGCACTTATACGTTTACACCTGCACCTGATTTTAATGGCACAGTTGTGATTACTTATCAAGTGTGTGATTTGGGCGGCAAATGCGATACTGCCATCTTGACTATTATTGTAAAACCTGTCAATGATGTACCAACAGCGACAAATACCCTTGTTTCTGTCAATCAAGACACAATTTTAACGGGCAATTTGCGACCTAATGTAACGGATAAGGACAATGCGATTACGGATTTAACCTTTACACAAGTGGGTACTATTCCACCAAGCCAAGGCGTGTTTGTTCTTAATCCAGATGGCACATATACTTTTACACCTAACCCTAATTTTAACGGTACAATCATGATTACATATCAAGTATGTGACCCAAGTGGGGCTTGTACAACAGCGACTTTGACCATAGATGTCATTTTCGTAAACAAGCCGCCTGTTGCCCTCAACGGCGCAGTAGAAACGCCAGAAGATACGCCAATTAGCGGTTCTGTGGCACCCAAAGCCAGCGACGTGAACGGCAATTTGAATGTTAAATCTTTTGAAAAAATATCAGGTCCATTATATGGCGATATTATTTTCAATCCAGACGGCACTTATACTTATACGCCTAATGGGAATTTCAACGGCGTGGATAGTATTCGCTATAAGGTATGCGATAGTTTAGGTTTATGCACCGAGGCTTCTTTGGTTATCACGGTCAAACCAGTGAACGACCCGCCTGTAGCTATCAACGATATTAATGTGACGAATGAAGACATTGCGGTATCAGGAACAGTGAAAATGGGCGACTACGACGTTGATAACAATTTGAATATCAACAGTTTTGAAACTATTGACTTCCCGAAACACGGTACTATTGTAATGACCGCAGACGGTACTTATGTCTATACCCCCAATCCTAATTTCAACGGTGTGGACAGTGTGCATTATAAAGTATGCGATTTGGGTATGCCTATTTATTGCACAACGGCTACTTTGATTATCACCATTAAGCCTGTCAATGACTCGCCTATGGTGAAAGTAACGCCAATCGTAGTAGATGAAGATGGCAAAGTAACCGTCTGTTTCCCTGCCACGGATGCGGATGCGGGTGATGTACTTTCCGCTTCGGTTTGTGGCGAACACAACGGCAAAACAACGGTGCAAATGAAAAACGGTCAAGTCTGTTTGACTTATACCCCAAACCCAGATTTTAATGGTAAAGACAGCGTGTGTATTAAAATATGCGATGCTTCGGGTACTTGTGTTGAAGTGAATGTGCCGATTGCAGTGACACCTAAAAATGATGCCCCGAGTGTGACGGTTACTCCATTAAATGTAGTCTTAGACGGCACGCTAACGCAATGTTTCCAAATTACGGATATTGATGCAGGTGATAAACATACAGCCACTTTATGCGGTACGCAAAAAGGTACAGCTTCGGTTGAGGTGAAAAACGGTATGCTTTGCTTGACGTATAAAGCACCAAATACTGAGGGGGGTACCGATAGCGTCTGCGTTATGGTTTGCGATAGTATGGGTGCGTGTGTGAAGGTGATTATTCCGATTACGATTGATGGTTGCGTGGATCAAGCGACACCAGATATGGTCTGCCCATCGCCAATGGAGGTGAATATAGTTGGCAATATCTTAGTAGATACCGACAAATTCATCACTTCAAGCCAGATTGCAGACAACTGTCAGGGTACTATATTAAACTTCAAAAATCCGAAAGCGGAGGACTTCTGCGGTGCAGTAAATGTCACCCAAATAGGTGGCTTACCAAGCGGCAGCAGTTTCCCTGTGGGTGAACATACTTTGACTTTTGAAGCAAAAAATCGGGCGGGTAAAATTACAAGATGTAGCACAGCAATCACTGTATCGCCTATCAGTTTGGTGGATACTAAGAATTTGACGGTATGTCAAAACGACCCCGTTTCTCTTGCATCTAAAAGCTACAATGGTGGTACGTTTGAATGGACAAGAGAGAATAAAACAGTATCGCAAAGCACCGAATTGTTCAATAAATTGGCAACCGATGATATTGATGGTCAATATATTCTAAATGCTACTTTTGGTAATTGTACGTTGCATGATACCGTCAATTTGAAAGTTAATGGTATGCCCACGCCTAATAATGACGCATATTACATGGCATCAGACGATATTTTGAAGAAAAATGTGCTTATAAACGATACAATACTGAGGGGGGCTAATAAAATCATTCGCTTAAAATCGAACCCGAATAGCTTGAAAGGCAATTTGACTTTCAATCCAGATGGTAGTTTTGAATACAAACCAAAAACGGGTTTTGCGGGTATCGAGCGTTTTGACTACGAAGTATGTTATGATTATTGCCCGAATGCATGCGCCAAAGCCACCGCTACAATTGAAATTATTGAAAAAAGTCGCGGTACAAACGTGATTACACCAAACGGCGACGGCGATAATGAAGGTTTAGAAATTGATGGCTACGACCCTAACGGACCAGGTGCAGAGTTAAGTGAAATCATTGTGTATAACCAATGGGGTGATATCGTATTTAAAACAAGATGGTATAAAAACGATTGGAAAGGCGATTACAGAGCCTTACCTCTCCCTGCTGGTACATACTATTATTTCTTCAAGAAAAACCCTAATGCAAC
>JAYVKQ010000817.1:0-7954 GCA_043768285.1 Saprospiraceae bacterium
AATCTCGACCTCTAACAGCAATTCGCCATTTAGAAAAGTAAAAGGTATTTCTTCTTTGAATTTGGAACGCGCCATTTGCTCAAATTGGCTGTATTTCTCCATATTCAGAGCCGTGCGCAAACCGCAGCTTGATAGGCAAATTAGTAGGAAAATTGTAGAAAAACGAAGCATATTAAAGGTGGTTGTTTGCTTTTTTATGTAAAAATACTGAGGGGGTACGTTGAATAGGTTTAATAAATAAATTTTACTCATAACTCCAAAATCAAATAAAAAATTACATTTATTCATAAAATAAATATGTATTCAATGTGTTTTTTTAATTAAATAATATTCGTTTCTTTATGTCGTAAATAAAAACACCTATAATCATGGTGAAATGTTTTTCTAAAAAAAATATTTCACTTAGGACGATGGAAATAATAAAGTGTCATTTTTTAAATTGTAAAGCATTGATTTTCAACGCTTTATTAATGCACAATTCACCATTTCCTTCGATGTGTAAACATACATTGTAAACTAAAAACAGCATTTGTTATTATGAGATTAACTATTCCATTGGTGGCGGCTTCGCTCGCCGCTTGGCTAATCGGCGGTATATACCTTCAACGGCAAAATCATTGTGGCAATGGTTCAAATATGGCTGCACCAATTGGTATGCGCGATACCGTATATGTACGAGATACCGCTATGGCAAATACCCAAACGCAGTATGCCAATGTTGCCACACCTGCACCCATAGTTTCACCCACCAATACTGTTACCACATCATCAAATTGTGCCTTTGCGCCTTCTGTTGGTCGTATCAATAATATGACTGAAAACCTGCGGGGCGAACTGAATAAAGTTGCTAATTACTTGAAAGTCAATCCCAATAAGGCAGTGCGCATTATTGGCAATTATTGTAAAACGGAAAAAAACAGCAGCTTATTCAGCAATATCGGCATTGCACGCGCCAATAGTGTTAAAAATGAATTGGTACAAGTGGGCGTTCCCGCTTGCCAAATCAGTTTGGAGTCTTCATTAGATTGTGTTACCGCTAATACTTGTTTTGAAAATGGCGTGTCATTTAGATATGAAAATGCGTCCTCAACACAATTGAAGTTGGCTACATCTGAAGCCAACATCCGCAACAAACCTATGATGGTTTGCTTCGATAAAGGCAGTGCAAAGCTCCAACTCCAAGGTGAACAACGCGCTTTTTTCAAAGATTTGGCTCAATGTGCCAGTTGCTACCCCAATGCTGTGGTGCGCGTAACGGGCTATGGCAATAGCATTGAAGAAGGTTGCTGCGGCTCTTGTTTGGGTAAAGATAGGGCGGATATGGTAAAAGCCTATCTCAAGAAATTGGGCTTAAAAGGCGATTTCATTTTGACCAAAGGCGATGATATAGCGAATAGTGGTCTGGATATAAAAACAGGCTGCGTGACGGTGAATATTGAGTAATAGTAAATATTAAACATTTATAATTCTTCATTATTTTAAACATACTAAAAAATGGATTGTTGCTCGCCTTTATTGGATTATATAGTGCCGCTCGGAGCAGCAGCATTAAGCGGTTTGTTGTTCTACCTATTGGGTAAAAAAAGAACCGAAAATTTGGAAACTGAACTGTACGAAGCAGAGGAAAAACAATTGGCTTTGACTGCAGATATGGAGCGCACTTCCATGCATTATCGTACCCTCGAAAATAAAGTCAGTGTTGCCGATTTTAAATACAATACTTTAGAAAAATCTTTTGCCTTTTATAAAGAGGAAGCAGAAAAGGAATTGGCTGCCCAAAAAGCTATAATGAACAATACCATTCTGCTCCTGCGCAACGATTTAGAACGGGTAAAATCAGAACATGCTGTAAAATTGGCAGAAGCAGAAAAAGGCGCGGCTTCACAACAAAATGATAGTCAAGCTAAATTAGTAGAAGCTGAAAAAAGTATTATTATGCTAAAAAATGAGCATATTGAAGCATTAGCCGAAGCAGAAAAACGCATTGTATTGGTACAAAACGAAAGTGCCACTAAGATTGCAGATGCAGAACAACGTATCACGACAATCCAATCAGAGTTTCAAACCAATGCACAATCTATTACAGGTGTGCAAGAAGGTCTCTCTGCGACATTGACTGAAACCAAACGTGCTCTGGGTGAAGCACAAAGCCGCTATACACTCATGCTCCATGACCGCGATACCATATTGCGCGAAAAATCTGCCTTGAATAGTCAAATTGCCAATCTAAAAATTGATGTAGAAGGGGAACGCCGCCGCTACGCTACCCTACTCTCAGAAAGGGATAGATTGATAACTGAAAAAGAGCAATTAAGTGTATCTATCGGCAGCAATCAAACAGGAATGAATGTAGAACGCCAGCGTTTAGCACATATAGAAGCTAATTATAGTACAGCCCAAACGCGCATCCATGAATTAGAAATAGAGTTAGCGAATATTTTAATTGACCTCCATGCCGAGCGCACGCGCTACCGCGTGTTGATAGGCGAGCGTGATATGCTTCTGACTGAACGCAGCAATAGCTATGTAAGTGGCAATAGCAAAACGACCACAATAATAACACCCTTAATACCTATACAAACAGTACCCGATGATTTAGAAATAATAGAAGGCATTGGCGCAAAAATAGAGCAAATCCTCTACGATGCTGGTATCAAAACTTTCCATCAACTCGCTCAAACACGTGTCGAAATACTGAGGGGTATCCTCAACAAAGCTGGTAATCGTTTTAGGATGCACAACCCCAGCACTTGGGCACAACAAGCCGCCTTAGCCGCCGAAGGTAAATGGGCGGAGTTGGATAAATTGAAAGCAGAGTTGGTAGGTGGTAAAGTGAGTGCGTAAATACTGAGGGGGTATAGGTGACAGACGCATTTAAGCGGCTGTCACCTTACACTGATTATTTATCCCACCAAACTTTCGTTTCCTGTACATCAGCCCCTTGTCTTTTAACGACTTCATCGTAGTTTTCTTAACTTTTTGTCCATTTTAATGGGCGCACTATAGTATTTTAAGTTTAGGGTAACAGGTTTAGCATGTAAACAGACTATAATAGGGCAAATCAGAAGAACAGCTAAAATAATTGAATATTATTATAAAAGGGGTTATATTTATGGGCGAAATCACAACATTTAACCGTAAAACTGCCCACATGAAAATAAGAATATTGCTCACCATACTTGCCGTTTTTAGTCTCTTTTCATTAAAGGCTGCTTATATCCTATTGCCAATGGATATAGCTCAAAAAGACCATTTAAAAGCCTATGGTATCACCTATCTTGTATTGAGTAAAGACGTAGAAGCGCATTGGCTTTTGAACTATCGGGGTGGCAGTTTTGCCTTTCCGCATCGTTTAGAGTTTGAAAAAGAATGTAAAACGCGGGGTGTCACCTACGAAGTTTTGTCCGATGCCCAATTTAAGGGTATTCAAAATGAGATACAAAATCCAGAAATCAATATGGATGATATGAAACTCGAAGTCGCGCCCAAAATAGCCGTTTATACGCCCGATGCCGATGTTAAAGGAAAGGGGCTCGAAAAATGGAACGATGCCGTATTAGTCGTTTTAAAATATGCCGAAATACCTTTCGATATGGTATATGACCAAGAGGTTTTAGAAGGTAAACTATTGACATACAATTGGTTACATCTGCACCACGAAGATTTTACGGGGCAACACGGTCGCTTTACGATGTGGCGTGGCAATGGTAATGAATATGAAGAGCGCAAAAAAAAAGCCGAGATATTAGCCCAAACGTTTGGTTTTGCAAAAGTATCGCACTGCAAATTAGCGGTTGCCAAAAGGATAAAAGAATGGGCAGTGGGTGGCGGGTTTATGTTCGCTATGTGTTCCGCAACCGAGAGTTATGACGTGGCTTTGGCAGCCGAAGGGACGGATATTTGCCCTTCTATATTCGATGGTGATGGCGTTGACCCCGACGCGCAAGAGAAATTGGATTTTACAAAAACGTTTGCTTTCAAAGATTTTCAGTTGAATACAAACCCTACTGGTATGGAATTTTCGACCATTGACAACAGTATGCGGCGCAACCGAAATATGGCAATTGATTACTTTTCGTTATTCGACTTTTCAGCAAAATACGACCCTGTGCCGACCATGCTGACCCAAAACCACACAAAAATTATCAAAGGTTTTATGGGGCAAACCACCGCTTTCAAAAAAAATTGCCTTAAACCCGAAGTCCTCATTTTGGGCGAAACCAAGCCTTTTGGCGAAACCCGCTATATACATGGCGTAGTGGGTCAAGGCTTTTTCAGTTTTTATGGCGGTCATGACCCAGAAGACTATCAACATCGGCATACAGACCCTGACACAGATTTGGCACTTCATCCCAATTCGCCAGGCTATCGTTTGATATTGAACAATATTCTTTTTCCTGCGGCGAAAAAGAAACGACGGAAAACCTGAAAATACTGAGGGGGTATATCGAATACGATAAACCCCCTCAGTATTTTCTACTAATTATATGATAATCAATATTTTATATAATCAGCATTGCATCGCCGTAGCTATAAAAACGATAATCTTCTTTGATAGCTGTCTGATAGGCTTCCATCACCAATTCGAACCCACCGAATGCACAAACCATTATTAAAAGGCTCGACTTGGGGAGATGAAAATTAGTCACCATTGAGTTAGCGATATTAAAATCGTAAGGCGGGTAAATGAATTTATTCGTCCAACCTTCCGCCGATTTAAGTAATCCTGAAGATGTAACAGATGATTCGATGGAACGCATAGCAGTTGTACCTACTGCGCATACTTTACGGTGTTGTTCTTTTGCCGCATTTACAACCTCAGCCGCTTTTTCGTTGATACGGAAATATTCGGCTTCCATTTTATGCTTCGATAAATCCTCTACATCAATTTGACGGAATGTACCCAAACCGATGTGCAAAGTAATTTCGGCAAAATTAACGCCTTTCAATTCAAGTCGTTTAAGCAATTCGCGGCTAAAATGCAAGCCAGCCGTAGGAGCCGCTACTGCGCCAATTTCCTTAGCGTAAACTGTTTGGTAACGCTCTTTGTCCAAATCAGTTGAATCGCGGTCAATGTATTTTGGTAGTGGTGTATTACCAAGATAAACCAAATCTCTTTGAAATTCTTCCTCCGTGCCATCATATAAAAAACGAATAGTACGACCTCTTGAAGTCGTGTTGTCCACTACTTCCGCAACGAGGATTTCATTGCCTTTTTTATCTTCAAAATACAGTTTATTACCTACGCGGATTTTACGAGCAGGATCAACCAATACGTCCCAAAGGCGTGCTTCATGGTTCAACTCGCGTAATAAAAATACCTCGATGAATGAACCCGTTTTTTCCTTTTTGCCATACATGCGGGCAGGAAAAACTTTTGTATTATTGAATATCATGGCATCGCCATCATCATAATACGAAAGGAGGTCTTTGAAAAGCTTATGCTCGATTTTGCCAGTATCGCGGTGCAAAACCATCATGCGGCTTTCGTCACGCGTTTCCGATGGGTACTGGGCAATATGCTTTTTGTCTAAATCGAAATTGAAATATGAGAGTTTTGTCCTCATGTGCGTTGTAAAATGTTTTTATATTAGTTTGATTATCAATGTTTTATGTTGATAATAAATAAAATTTTTCTTTAGCGGGTGCAAATGTAGCTTTTTTTTACCACATTCTTACATACTATAAGACGGTTTTTTAGTAAAATGTTTCAAAATAATAGGTATATTTAAAATTTCGTCTTACATACAGGCTGCAATCCGCGCCGCTAAAGCTGCATTATTCAATACCAATTGTATATTAGTCTTCAAACTCAATCCTTCCGTCATTTTTTCAATTTCTGATAATAAAAAAGGTGTAATTGCTTTACCTTTTATACCCAAGCTATCTGCACGGCGCACGGCTTTATCAATAATATGGTCAATCATAGTAGGATTAGCTTCATGGACTTCTGGAACAGGATTGGCTATTACTACCCCACCCTGCAACGGAACAGACCATTTTGTTTTTAGCATATCCGCTATCCCCCCCTCAGTATCTACGCGATAATCTACACCAAAACCGCTTTTTCGCGTAAAAAATGCTGGAAAATCATCAGTTTGAAAGCCAATAACGGGTACGCCGTGTGTTTCAAGATATTCTAAAGTGAGACCAATATCTAAGATAGATTTAGCACCCGCGCAGACAACTGCCACATCGGTTTGCGCTAATTCCTGCAAATCGGCAGATACATCAAGCGTGATATGCCCTCCGCGATGAACGCCACCAATACCACCCGTTGCAAATATTTTGATACCTGCCAATTGTGCAATTATCATCGTAGAAGCCACGGTAGTTGCGCCGTGTTTTTTTTGACTTAGTAGTATGGGCAAATCACGGCGACTGGCTTTGGCAATATTTTGTCCACCTTTGCCCAATATATCTATGTCGTCTATCGTCAAACCCGCTTTCATTGTGCCATTGATGATGGCGATAGTAGCGGGTATTGCACCATTGTCGCGCACCGTTTGCTCTACCTTCAAAGCCGTTTCTACGTTTTGAGGATAGGGCATCCCGTGAGATATGATGGTTGATTCTAAGGCGACTATGGGCTTTCCAGATGCTATGGCTTCCTGAATTGCTGGGTTGATATTGAGCAATTGTGATGTCATTTTATTTATTTTGATTTGGGCAAATATAAGATACCCCTCAGTATTTTTATATTTTTTTGCTTATTTTAGTATTGATATATTGCTTAATCAATTGACTTTCAATAATTTATATATATCATCAGCGTCAATTTCTCGCACTTCATTTATTGCCAAATCGCCCAGTTCCAAATCCACAATATTGACCCGAATTAGGCGCAAACAGGCGTGTTCGACCTTCGCGCACATACGGCGCACTTGGCGATTTTTCCCTTCTGTTAAAGTAATTTCTACCCACGACATTGGTTTGTTACCCGAAGATTTGGCGGGTGGGTCGCGCTCCCAAATGGGTTTATTATTAAAAAATAGGGAGGGCTCGTCTATTCGGCGAGCTTTGGCGGGTAACGTGAGATACATTTTTTTTTCAATTTTAATATCAACACCCGCACGGAGTTTCTGCAAAGCTTCATCGGTTATGATGCCTTCAACTTGTGCCAAATAAGTGCGCTCATGCGCAAATTGCGGATTGAGTAACCGATGATTGAGTGACCTATCATTGGTCAAAAGGAGTAAGCCTTCGCTATCCAAATCCAGCCTCCCGATAGGATAAACATCTTTTGGAAAATCAAAATTGAGGTCTGCCAAAGTCTTTTGCCCTTGAGCATCAGGCGTGAACTGACAAATAATATTAAATGGTTTATTGGCGATATAGTATTTAAACATAGTATTTATTGTAATAGATAGTTGATGACTTAGTATGGATGATAGGGTCGAATGTAAGTGATTATTGAAAGGCTGACTAATCGCGTATTTTTTGCCTTCTAAAATTGAAAAGAACCAAAACCTACCTTGCACATAACAGCCATATATTGGTTTTTCATTAATATTTTAGATTGTCTAATCAACATGCTGCCCAACATCTGCCCAATGGGGTCGCCAGAATATTTCTTTTCTGCAAATATAGGCTATTTTGTAATAACACATACCCCGATATTGTATTAAAAGCTATCTTTGCGCTATAAAAACACCTCTATGCGCCCATATTTCGACAAATTAGCCCATCGTATTCCGAATGTTGCTCGATACATTGCGGGGCTTATGGTATTGTTGTCGCTCGCGTTTTTGTTTCCGTCAAATGCCAAATTCAAATACCGCTTCAATGCGGGGCAAATGTGGTTGTACGATGATTTATACGCCAATTTTGATTTTCCAATCAAAAAAAGTGAGGCAGAACTAAACGAGGAGCGCAACACGATTGAGCGCGAGTTTTCTCCTTTTTTTGAACTCAATGAAGAAGCCTTGCCCGAGCGCAAAAAGCTATTTGCTAA
>JAYVKQ010000818.1:0-11255 GCA_043768285.1 Saprospiraceae bacterium
ACTCAAATCCGCTTGGGCTGAAATTACCAAACTCAAAGAACTTTGCTTAGAAAAAAATATCGATTTACCTAATTTTTTAACTGCGTAATGTCAGTTAATCATTTCCTAACCTATCCCTCAAATCCAACCGATGTTTCCGTGCCATATCTTGTGCAATATCATACCCCGCATCCGCATGGCGTATGATGCCCGTAGCAGGGTCGTTGTGCAAAACCCGTTTGAGACGAGCCGCAGCATCGGCAGTACCGTCCGCTACAATGACCATACCCGCATGGATAGAATAACCTAAACCCACACCACCACCATGATGCAACGACACCCAACTTGCACCGCCTGCGGTATTAATAAGGGCATTTAAAACGGGCCAATCTGCCACCGCATCCGAGCCGTCAAGCATTGCCTCAGTTTCTCGATTTGGTGAGGCAACTGAGCCAGTATCCAGATGGTCTCTGCCAATAACGAGGGGTGCTTTTACCTTGCCGGTGCGCACCAATTCGTTGAATAACAAACCCGCTTTCTCTCGCTCGCCTTGCCCCAACCAGCATATCCGCGCGGGAAGCCCTTGAAAAGCGATATGTTTTTGAGCCATTTTCATCCACCGATGAAGGGACATATTGTGCGGAAACAAGTTTAAAATGGCTTCATCCGTTACATGAATATCGTTGGGGTCGCCAGAAAGAGCTGCCCAACGGAAAGGTCCTTTGCCTTCACAAAACAAAGGGCGAATATAGGCGGGTACAAAACCCGGGAAATCGAAAGCGTTTTTTAAACCGTTTTCAAAAGCTCTACCTCTCAAATTGTTGCCATAATCAAAGGTGACTGCCCCGCGTTTTTGTAGTTCAATCATCATTTCTACGTGTAAAACCATAGATTTATTGGCTAATTGGAGGTAATAGTCGGGGTTTGCTTCTCTCAAAATTTGGGCTTGTGCTACGGATATGCTATGTGGAAAATAGCCAATAATCGGGTCATGGGCAGAGGTTTGGTCAGTCAAAATATCGGGTGTAATCTGGCGTTCAATCAATCGTTGGAGGAGGTGTATGATATTACATTCTACGCCAATGGATAGTGCCATACCTTTATTTTTAGCGTCAACGGCTTTATCAATGGCTTCGTCAATATTGTTGAAATAGATGTCTAAATATTTGGTTTCCAAACGTTTATGTATGCGCCACTCTTCCACTTCGGCTACAAGGCAGACCCCGTCGTTCATCGTTACAGCTAAAGGTTGTGCGCCACCCATGCCACCCAAACCAGCCGTTATTGTGAGCGTACCTTTTAATGTTTTATTAAAATGTTTATTGGCTATAGCTGCAAAAGTTTCATATGTGCCTTGCACAATGCCTTGCGAGCCGATGTATATCCACGAACCCGCCGTCATTTGCCCATACATCATCAAACCTTTTTTTTCTAACTCATTGAAATGCGCCCAGTTAGCCCAATTTGGGACGAGTTGTGAATTGGAAATCAAGACACGGGGTGCATCTTTGTGGGTTGGCAATATGCCCACAGGTTTGCCCGATTGTATCAGCAACGTTTCATTGTCTTCTAAATCTTTCAAGGCTTTAATGATTAAATCAAGGGCTTCTATATTGCGAGCCGCTTTTCCCCTTCCGCCATACACAATAAGGTCTTCGGGACGTTCCGCTACAGAGGGGTCTAAGTTGTTGAGCAACATCCGCAGGGCAGCCTCTTGTACCCAACCTTTGCAAGTCAATTGATTGCCAGTGGGGGTTTTGTATTTTTTGAAATCGTATTTTTCTTGGATGGTTGTCATTGTTTTAGATATTTTAAAATGAATTTTGTTGAAATTTTTCAACTATTACTTTATAACTCATTGATTTAGTTCGCAGATTTAGGGTAAGTTTTTGCTCGAAAAGAAAGTGAAATGATTTTTTTAAGATAAATGAAACATCTCAAATTGCTGTAAAAATTGAACTGCCTTGTGCATATCCTTAGATAAAATCCTATCTGTTTCATGCGAAGGAATATGTTTTCTAAACGCTTTCCATAAATTTTCAACACTATTAGAACTGTGCAAAGGACGGCGAAATTCAAGGGCTTGTGCGGCAGTCAATAATTCAATGGCAAGGATACGCTCCAGATTATTCAAAACCCGTAGGCATTTTGTGGCAGCATTTGCGCCCATGCTTACATGGTCTTCTTGCCCGTTTGATGACACAATGCTATCCACGCAGGCAGGGGTACAGAGTTGCTTATTTTCACTAACAATGCCCGCAGCCGTATATTGTGGTATCATTAAACCCGAATGTAAGCCCGGGTTTTTCACTAAAAACAAAGGTAAACCCCGCTGTCCTGATAGTAATTGATAGGTTCTGCGTTCCGAAATACTGCCTATTTCAGCCAATGCTATGCACATAAAGTCGAAAGCCAAAGCGAGCGGCTGTCCGTGAAAATTGCCACCAGATAGAATTAAATCTTCTTCTGGAAAGATGTTGGGATTGTCTGTAACGCTGTTTATTTCTCTTAAAATTGTATCAAAACAATACGAAATTGTATCTTTTGATGCCCCATGCACTTGCGGAATACAACGAAATGAGTAAGGGTCTTGCACTTGTTTTTTGGCTTGTTGCGCTATCTCGCTGCCTTTCAAAAAACGCAAAACAACTTTAGCGGTTTGCACTTGTCCATTGTGCGCTCTGATAGCGTGGATATTTGGATGAAATGGTTGAGTAGAACAGTCAAAAGCATCTATTGAAAGGGCTGAAATAAGGTCAGCCGTTTTCAATAATTTCTCCGCTTTGAGGAGGGTAAAAATACCATAAGCCGCCATAAACTGTGTGCCATTAATAAGCGCAATACCTTCTTTGCTTTGTAATGGAATGGGTTGCCAGCCAAAGCACTGCAAAACCTCTTGGGCAGGGCGTTTTTTACCATTCCAATACACTTCGCCCATACCAATCAAAGGCAAACTGAGGTGCGCTAAAGGCGACAAATCACCCGAAGCACCCAACGAACCTTGCGTATATACAACGGGTAAAATACCTTGATTGTAAAAATCTATAAGCCTTTGAACAGTCTCTACTTGCACACCTGAATGACCATACGACAAGGATTGAATTTTTAAAAAGAGCATCCATTTTACTATCTCCTGTGGCACTTCATCACCCATACCACAAGCGTGCGATTGCAGCAAATTATATTGTAAATCAGCGATTTGTGTAGTATCAATAGCTATATTTTGTAAAAAACCAAAACCTGTATTGATGCCATAATAAAGTGTATCGGAGTTAGCCATTTTAGCATCCAAATAATGACGACATTGGTTAATACGGCATATTGCAGCATCCGAAAGTGCTATATGATATCCTTCCGAAGCGAGTTGCTGTAAGGCTTCTTTCTCCAACCAATCGATAGAAATTTGATGCGTTATAATATGCGATTTGTAGTCAATCATGTTGAAATATTTTGACAAAATTAGATAGCTTTATTAATCAAAAAAAATAGTATTTTTGTATGTCTGTAATCATTATTTTTGATTATAAACGTTTAAAAATTTAGACGTATGCGAATAATGGGTTCAAATCAAATAAATCCGTTAGGATTTGTATGTTTATAGAATATATCAACGCCCTTTCGCCTACGAATCCGTAGGATTCGCAGGTCATAAGTGTATTTACATGCGAATCCTACGGATTAGTTTCACTTCTTCACATATATTGTCTATAAACGTACAAATCCTAACGGATTTATTGAGTTTGAACCCATTATTCGCATGACTTGTATAAAATAGACGTTGTAGAGACGTTGCAGTGCAACGTCTCTACGTTACCCCCCCCTCAGTATTTTGATAAAAAAAAAGGAAAAAAATTATAAGAATGGAACTACGCCAATTGCGCTCATTTTTGATATTATCGGAAGAATTGCATTTCAAAAAAGCGGCTGATAAATTATACATCGTACAACCCGCCTTGACCAAACAGATACAGGATTTGGAACACGAGCTGGGCGTTTTGCTTTTTGACCGTAACAAACGTAAAGTAGAATTAACCCTTGCGGGTACATTTTATAAAGGCAAAATTGCTGCCATTATAGCAGCTTTAGAAGAGGCGAATAATACAGTGAAACTGACTGAAAAAGGACTGAAAGGCGAGCTTAGGATAGGCTATGTCGGGTCGTGTATTCATACTTTTTTACCCTCTTTATTGTCGCAATTGCACGATAAATACCCGCATATTCAAACTTATTTATCAGAAATGACGACAGCCTCACAATTGGAAGCCTTGAAAAAAGGGGCATTGGACATTGCCTTTGTAAGAAATCCGCCTATATCCAAACACTATGAGCAATTATTGGTTTTTCGAGAAACTTTTTCGCTTATTGTGCCTCAAAATCATGCGATAACTAAACGAAAATTTAAAAATATGGCACAAATGGCGAGCGAAGATTTCATATTGCCGACAAAAAACGATGGCGATTTGTATCAAAAATTGCAGTGGAGCATATGTGAGGATGCGGGGTTTAAGCCTCATATTGCGCATGAGACGGTACATGGCTATACCACCATAAAATTGGTCGAAAAAGGTTTAGGTGTGTCCATCCTTCCGACCTCATTTAAAACGGTTACAAATGCCGCTATTCAATTTATAGAACTAAAAAACATCTGGCAAAAGGCAGAAATAACGGCTGTTTGGGGGCTTCATAGTCTTAACCCTTGTTTGGGGTTGTTCTTAGGTCTATTAGAAAGAGGGGAGTAAAACGGTATTGGGGTACCCCCCCTTAGTATTTTTAAGCAAAATCAAGCTTTTTTTAATTTAGTTTTCAATATCAATTTACCTTCTGACACCAATCTTTGCTGGATAGCCAAAACGAATGCTTCATTTTCATCAATAAAATCGGCAATGCGTTTGATGGGTAATTTGCCATCAATCAGCATTTTTTCAGCAATAATCGTAGCTTTTTTATCTTCACCGAGTTCAATGCCTATTTCTTTACCTATTTCTTTACCTATTTCTTTACCCTTCTCAATCCCTTTTACCTCACCACTTTTTTCACCAATTTCAAAACCTTCTATGTAGAAAGGATCATCGCTAAAATCTAATTCAAATTTATTATTCATGTCTTTTATTTTTAATTGATAAATCTTTTGCAATTTACGCAGTCCTGTCAGAATATGCAAATGTTTAGTGAATTTTTGGAATTCTTTTTTAGATTTAGATAAAGCATGAAGCCGCAATATGATTTTTTCCATCATTTTTTCTGGCATTTCTTCTTCAAAATCACCTAAAATAGCGAATAAAACAGCTTCTGGTGTTTCTGAGTTTAAGAATATAGAAGACTTAAATGTCCTAATATCTACAATAAGAAATCGAAAATATAAATCGGGTTCGTTAATCGTGTTAGGCATAATCAAATCGTCATTGCCTAAATAAAAAACGACTTGTCGAACAGGTATTTTATGGACGAGTTTTGCCATATGCCTATAAAAGAGCATCCTATCGGGCATCGTCATATCGTTGGGCACTTGAAATTCAAAATGCGCAATAAAATCATCACTCAAATTGTCGTGGCAGACTTTGAATAAAAAGTCAGGTTCGCGCTCAATGGTGTGTTGCAATTTATCTTTTATCATATCTATCTTTCCCTTTGCTATATCCATACCTATGAGTTGCGCCAAAGGCAATATCATTTTAGAAAGATTTTCTTTGATAATTTTGTCAAATTTCCCCATGTATGTTGGTTAAAATTGTGAGAAGGTCATTTTTCAGAACTATATTTCACAAAAGTAATATAGCTATTCTATATGAAAAAACATTTTAAAACATAAAGTTTTTAAATATAACTTATTTATGTTTATAATCCAGTCTGTAAACATAATACCGCACTTTGTCGTTAATATATGGTGTGTTTATCGAAAAATTTAGGAAACCAATTCGCACACTCATTCCTTTGTTAAAATTTTTTCCAAAACTAAAATCATTTTATAATGAAAAAGCTATTCGGATTACTACCTATCGCACTACTACTTTGTACCGCGTTTTTCGCGCAAGCCCAAACAGCTGAAGACATTGTAGCAAAATATTTAGCACAAACAGGCGGCGACAATTGGGCTAAATTGAAGACCATCAAAATGTCCGCTAAAGTAAAAATGCAAGGGCAAGAACTACCTGTTACCATGTTGCAAAAAGCGCCCAATGCTCAAAAAATCATGTTCGTTTTTCAAGGGAAAGAAATCACTCAACTCTCATTTGATGGCAAAGAGGGTTGGAGTACCAATTTTATGACTATGAAGGCTGAAAAAATGGAAGCCGAAGACAGCGAAAACATGGCTAACGACCAAGACGTACCAGACACTTTTTTTGAATACGCTAAAAAAGGCTATAAAATTGCCTTAGAAGGTGAAGAAACCGTAGAAGGAGCCGCTTGCCACAAAATAAAAGTCACTAAAAAGCCCACTAAAGTAGATGGTAAAGAAGAAGAAAACGTGACTTTTTACTTCTTCGACAAAGAAAACAATGTGCCTATTATGACCCGTTCAACGGTGAAAAAAGGACAGGGCAAAGGGGCAACAGTTGAAACTTTATTGAGTGATTATCAAGAAGTCAGTGGCGTGTTTTTCCCATTCACCATTACTGTAAAATATAATGGTCAAGTTGGGCAATCTATTGTGATGGACAAAGTAGAAACCAATGTCGAAATCAGTGATAAAGATTTTGCTTTCCCTGCGGATGTGCCAGCTGAGGTAAAAAAGAATTAAGCATTAGTAACTATTTAGGGCTGCCACTAATTACACTAATTTTCACTAATTATTTTTATAACTATACCTTATAATTAGTGAAAATTAGTGTAATTAGTGGCAGCCCTAAATAGTTACAAGCATTTTTATAAAAGTATAACCCTATACATAATGGGTTTTCCAAATAATAAGGATTTAATAGGCACAAGGTCATACCCCCTCAGTATTTCCACCCTATTAAATCCTTTTTTTAATGATAAATGATTATTACTATTCATAACTCATCATTCATAACTTAGTAATGAGTAAATAATAAGTTGGTCAAAATGTACCGTCGAATTCATTCGACGGACTACGTAAACGATTGACTACCAACGCCTCCGTCGAATAAATTCGACGGTACATTTTGACCAACTTATTGTTTACTCGTTACTTATCATTTTAATTAACCATTCCATAGAAAATGAAGTCAATAACTACATTATTAACCTTACTTTTCCTTTCCTTTTTTGCTAATGCCCAAGAGCCTATCCCTTTGAAAGGTGATGAACTGTTCGGCTCTATTCGCGCAAGGCATATCGGTCCCGCTTTGATGAGTGGGCGTATATCCGACCTTGAAGGGCATCCTACCAACCCTAAAGTGTTATATGTAGCGTCGGCAGGCGGTGGCGTGTGGCGCAGTAATGACGCGGGTGTTACGTTCAACTCGATTTTCGATAAACATATCCAATGCACGGGCAGCATTGCCATTGACCCTAAAAACCCAGACCAAGTGGTATGGGTCGGTACAGGCGAAACTTGGACACGTAACTCCGTTTCTATTGGCGATGGTATTTATAAAACAATAGACGGAGGGCAAAACTGGACAAATATGGGCTTGCCTAACTCAGAGCGCATCGGCAGCATTCAAATTGATCCGAACAATACCAATACCGTTTATGTCGGCGTTTTAGGTCGTTTGTGGGGCAATAGTGCCGATAGAGGCGTGTACAAAACCACCGATGGCGGCAAAACTTGGGAAAAAATATTCTACATCAACGAAATGACGGGCTGTTCTGATTTGTCTATTGACCCTAAGAACCCCTCAGTATTGTACGCCTCTTTTTGGGATTTTAGACGCACAGCCTACTCATTCAATTCAGGTGGCGACAATTCTGCTTTATATAAATCAACGGACAGTGGCAAAACGTGGAACAAAATCCACAATGGTTTCCCTTCGGGCAAATTGGGGAGGATTGCGGTAGCGATTGCACCTTCTAATCCTAAAATATTGTACGCTGCTATCGAGTCCGAAAAGGACGAAACCAAAGGCTTATATCGCTCCGACGACGCAGGAGCCAATTGGAAACGCACCAATGGCGACTTTGAATTGGTGGTGCGTCCGTTCTATTTTTCTCGTTTGGTCGTGGATCCACGCAATCCCGATATTGTCTGCAAAGCCAGTTTAAGTGGGGCAATCAGTAAAGATGGCGGTAAAACGTTCAGAACAATTGGCGGAGGTGTTCACTCCGATTTCCACGATTTTTGGTTTAGTGTGAGTGACCCTAACACGATGTATGTCGGCACAGATGGTGGCGTGTATCGCTCATGGGATGGCGGCACAGCTTGGGATATGGTCAAAGGTTTGCCCGTATCGCAACTCTACCAAGTGGCAATTGACAATCAAAAACCCTACAAAGTATATGGTGGTTTGCAAGATAATGGCTCCTGGATAGGTCCCTCTTCGCAAGCGGGTGGTATCGAAAATAGGCATTGGATAAGCGTTGGGCAGGGCGATGGTTTCCGCGTGTTTCCGCATCCTACCAATCCTAATATCGTGTATTCAGAAATGCAAGGCGCGGAAAATATTTGGCGGTATGATTTAGAGAAAAAACAAACCAAAATCATCAAGCCCTATCCTTCGGCAAGTGACCCAAAATACCGTTTCAACTGGAATACCCCCATTTTGACAAGTCTGCACAAGCCCGACAGGTTGTTTGTAGCCAGCCAATTTCTCCATAAATCGGACGATAAAGGCGAAACGTGGGTCAAAATCTCACCCGATTTAACGACCAATGACCCTACCAAACAGCAACAAGAGAAATCAGGCGGTTTGAGTATGGACAACTCTGGGGCAGAAAACCACTGCACCATATTTGCCATTGGCGAGTCGCCTTTAGATGAAAATATCATCTGGGTCGGTACAGATGATGGCAACGTGCAAGTTACTTTTGACGGGGGTAAAAAATGGAATAATGTCACGGCTAATGTGCCAAATCTACCTAAAAATACATGGGCTTATTTCATTGAACCCAGTCGTTTTGATAAAAACACGGCGTATGCGGTGTTTGAAGGGCATAGCCAAAGTGATTTTAATCCGTATGTGTATAAAACAACGGACGGTGGCAAAACATGGAAATCTGTTGTGACGAGCGATGTCAAAATGTTCGCCCGTTGTGTACGTGAAGATGTTAAAAATCCGAATATTTTGTACTTGGGTACTGAGGGGGGGCTTTACATCACCGTTGATGGTGGTCAAAACTGGTCGCAATTCAAAAACAATATGCCTTCTGTTGCTGTGCATTGGATTACCCTCCACCCTACCGAAGATGCTTTGATTATGGCAACCCACGGACGCGGTATCATCATTATTGACGACGTTAGCCCGATTCGCCAAATCAATAAAGATATGTTGGCAAAAGAACTCCACTTTTTGGAACGGAAACCCAGCATTATGCAAGAAAGAGGGGGCTTTGATGGCTACGCTACAGTAGGTGAATTTGTGGGCGATAACCCAACCAGTTTGCCACAGATTACCTATTATTTGAAAAGTCGCCACACTTTCGGCAAAATGACAATGGAGGTTTTCAATCCAAAAGGAGAGAAAATTGCTGATTTAGCACCCGGCAAATCAAAGGGTATCAATCAAGTATCATGGAATTATCGTTTAAAATTGCCTAAAACGGCTAAGGCAAAAACATTTGCTTTCGGTGGTTTTGCCGCCCCGACTGTGCCTGCGGGTACGTATAAAGTGCGCGTCACGAAAGGAGCGAATACTTACGAAACGGATTTGGTTTTGCAATATGACCCCAACTCCATCCACAGTGCCGAAGACCACGCCGTGCAGCACGAAACAGCCATGAAACTTTACGGCATGACCGAAGATTTAGCCTATATGGTAGATCAGATGGACAAAATGAAGGCTGGGGCAGATACCATGATTACCAAAGTAAATGCTGATAAAAAACTGCAAAAAACACTTGGTTTTGATGCCTGGTCGAAGGAAATAACTGCATTAAAAGAAAGCGTGGTTGTTACCAAAGGCGATAATTACGTTGGCTCGGCAGAACCCCAATTGCGGGAGAAAATTTCAACTGTCTATAGTGAAGTCGTCAGTTATGCAGGTCGCCCAACCAATGCGCAATTGGACAATATTAAAGTATTGAACGACCAATTGAACGCAGCCAAAACGAAGCTGGAAAGTTTAAAATCTAAATTAACGACTATCAATGCTGCTTTACTGAAAGGCAACTTAGGCGAGATTAAAATGCGCTCAAAGGATGAGTTTATGAAGGCAGATATGTAGTATTTTTAAAATAAAAAAGCGCGTAATACCTTGTTTTTCAAGATATTACGCGCTTTTTTATTTAGGATAATTATAGAAAAAATGCTTTAGATATATTCCTCCAACACATTTTCATTACCCACCGTTTTTTATGTTAGCTTAGGACTGCTACCGCCTTTTGTATCAGATTTAGGCGTTATAGAATTTCCACTTTTACCTTCCGCTTTGTACGCAGAAGGGGCTTTACCCAAGCCTTTTGTCTTGTCGGCTGGTGCTTTTTTTACATTTTTTGTCCCTTTGTCTTTGCTCATTTTTCTAATTTTTAGATTCCCACTACTGGTGGGGCAGCCTTGAATATATATTCAACTCTATCAAAGGTACGGTATTTTTAGCATATCTATTTTATTTATTTGAATAGCTGCGTTCTTCAAGGCAATTAATCAATAGTCGTCATCATCGGATTGCTATCAAGTCTTTACTATGCAAAACAGCCCTATCCTTCGTCAAATTAAGCGTAGGATTTTGGACTACATAATCTAAAAAACAATTGAAATCGCTTAAAATGGGTTGTTCATTGATATTCATAACATAGTCGTTTAATGGTTTTTAATATATTGATAGACAACAAATTACAAAGAAATTGCGCAAACTATCCGCATTATTCAATGTGATTAATCCCAAATTTTCCGTAGAGACGTTGCACTGCAACGTCTTGGCTTTGGTCTGTTTCTTCACCAAAATTAAGACGTTGCACTGCAACGTCTTGGCTTTGGTCTGTTTCTTCACCAAAATTAAGACGTTGCACTGCAACGTCTCTACAAAAAAATCTTGAATATGCCATATTAGAAATTGAACGAATAAAATATGCTAACACGAATAAGGCGAATTCAAAACGAATAAGGCGAATTTAGATACAAAACTTAGATTCAAATTAGAAGTGCAACTTTTTTGCGAAAAAAAATAGGTCAGAGTGAGTACCTATCTTTGCTTCGCTAAAAGTTGAAAGATGAAAAA
>JAYVKQ010000819.1:0-6386 GCA_043768285.1 Saprospiraceae bacterium
ATTTCGGTAGAACATTTTAGCAAAAGGTATAGCATAGTGGCGTAGCCACGACATTTCCTTTATTTACATCTAATCTCCGAACTCACGTTAAGTTATGAGACATAATAGGAACACAGAAAACACGGATAGTACGGATTTACGCGGATTTTTCCCTATTCACGCATAAAAAAATTCGTTTAAATCCGTACTATCCGTGTCTTCCGTGTTCCTATTATGTCTAACTAATCCGAATACGCGGGTCTAAAACCGCATACAACACATCCACCAAGATATTCATCACTACAAAAACAAGGGCAGTAAAAAGGACACAACCCAAGACCACAGGTATATCAAAATTGAGCAAAGCATTGACCGTCACTTGACCTAAACCATTGAAACTGAATACACTTTCTACAAAGAAAGCTCCCGCTAAAAGTCCAGCAAACCAACCCGACACGGCAGTCGTTACGGGGTTCAAAGCATTGCGCAAGGCGTGTTTGATGATGACTGCCCATTTGCCCAAACCTTTGGCTTTGGCGGTGCGGATATAGTCCATCGTCAGTATATCGAGCATTGTAGAGCGCGTCAATTGTTGTATCAAAGCGACGGGGCGAATACCGAGCGCGATGGCGGGTAGTATGAGGTTTTTCCAGACAGTTTGTTCATCACCAAAGTCGTCTAATTCAAACAAGCTGCCTTGTATATTCAAGCCAGTTATATCAGCAAACCAATAGCCGAGCGTCAAAGCCAATATCATGGCGACTATATAACTGGGTAGCGAATAGCCCATGACGGATGCGATAATGGCACTCGTATCAAACCAACTACCTTTTTTTAGAGCCGCAACCACACCCAATATAATACCAATTAGCGTAGCAATTATCATCGAAAAAAAAGCTAAAATGGCAGTTTGAGGTATCGCATCGCTCAATATATCTGTCACGCGCCTACCCGATTGGTAACTTTCGCGGAGGTATGGTTTTTTCAAGACAAGTGCTTGCGAACCAAGTGGAATTATGCGAAAATAGGCATATTTTGCTTCACAATCGCTCGAGTGTGTATAAATACTGAGGGGGGAGACATCGTTGATATAGTACAGAAGTTGTACATAAAGTGGTTGGTCAAGACCCAATTCTTTTTTTTTGGCTTGCACGGTGGCGTTGTCGCTGCGCTGCCCGAAAGTCAGGCGCGTTGGGTCAACGGGCGCGAGGTAGATGATGCTGGTAATGACCAACACAACCAAGACCATCACGGCACATCCATATAAAACACGGCGAAAAAGGAAATTGAGCATACAGACAATTGTTGGTTCGGGCAAACCTAACAATTTTTGGGGAATTAGTTGTCTATTTTATGCAAAGAATGGATTGAAAAACCCCGTTTGGGGTGTAATATGGGTAATATTAAACGGCAATCCCCCATAGTAGCCCCGTTAGGGGTGAAACCATATAGATTACACCCCTAACTGCAGGGTTGATTGGTTCTAAAGTAGCTGTTATTGAAGGTCTTATGTAGTGTCGAATTTATTCGACACCGTGCGCCATGTGTCGAATAAATTCGAACACTACATAAGCACTCAAATATGCTCATTATCAGAACCAATCAACCCTGCCCTAACGGGGCTTTTCAATCTATTATTTGCATTAATATCAAGCAAAGTGGGTTTGCATTTAATTATTATAGACAAACTTATACCCCACACCGCGAATAGATAAGAAATAGCGCGGGCTGTGCGGATTGACTTCAAAATATTTGCGGAAACTTAAAATGAAGTTGTCAATAGTACGAGTTGAAGGAAACACATCATAGCCCCATACAAATTGCAAAATTTGATTACGTGATACCACTTCATTTTTACGCTCGACCATGAGCTTCAGAAGCATGGCTTCTTTTTTAGTCAATGTGAAAGCACCTTGGTTGCCAATGGCTTCAAAAGTGGAGAAATTGACTTGGTTTGTTCCAAATTTATAAATTTCGGTTTCGATTGATACGGTTTTGTTTGTACGTTTGAGGAGGTTTTGTACCCTCAATAAGAGTTCTTCAAGCGTAAATGGCTTGGTTAGATAGTCGTCCGCGCCTTTTTTCAAGCCAATGATACGGTCTTGTGCGCCATCTTTAGCTGTCAGGAAAATAATCGGTACTTCGTGATTTGATAAACGTACTTGCTCACAAACCTCAAAGCCATTCATACCAGGCAGCATCACGTCTAAGACCAACAAATCGAAATGTTGTTCTTGAGATAGACGTACCGCTTCTTTGCCATTTTCAGTATCCACGACCTCAAAGCCTTCCAGTTCGAGATTGAGTTTTACTACGTCTCTGATATTTTCTTCGTCTTCTACTAAGAGAATTCTCATATATTAATAGAGTAAAATTTAATGATAAACGTTATTGATTTATTTTGGTTTGTGTTGTTTTTTTGAGCCACAATTCTTAATTTCTCTACAAAAGTATGCAATACTTAGACGATTAACCATATTTGTTAATAGATTAACCCTCAATTTAACCATTGTCATAATAGTGTCACAAATACGTAAATTAAATTGACGATGTGGCACTGTACTGACGGGGTTACTCGAAGTCACGATGTCAGTATAACTAAGTTTAACTGTATTCATCTACAAACCATCGATATATATCCGACCCCCTCAGAATTTCGGCATTGCCAACGACGACCAAATGCTGCCGCGCACGAGTGAGGGCAACATTGAGTTTTCTATCTACGCCCTCCTCCGAAAGTGACACCAACGAAGCCAATTGCGACACATCATTCGTACAAAGAGATAGTAAAATAATATCCCGCGCACCACCTTGATACCGTTCTACAGTATCAATTGTAATTTTATCTATATCAAAATTAGTATCCCTCAAAACAGATTGTATCTGCGCTATTTGTGCGCGATAGGGTGTTATTACGCCAATACTGAGGGGGTGAATTTCTTTATTATTATCTGAATAAATCTGAGCAAATGCACGCACCAAATCCGCTATCAATTGCGCTTCGTGAACGTTTGTTTTATTAAAATTATTAGTAAAATCGCGGGGTGTATTGAGGAATAAAACTCGGCGATTGAGCAATAAATTTTCAAGATTATTATTGTCGCTATTTATATGAAAATCAATATTTTGTACTTGAAAAGCGTTCATCCCTTCGGGTAATATCTGCAATTTTCTTTCATAAAAAAGCTCGCTCGGAAAGTGCATAATATCGCGGTGCATACGTCCTTGATGGCTCAATACATCGTATGCCCAATGCCACCCCTCCGTATTTGCGCGTTTATATAGGCGTTCAAACAGCGAATTGCGGAGGTTTTTTAGTCCTAACTGTATTAAGGCAGGATTGCTTACTGCCGATTCGCTCTCGGGTTGCGTCACCACGGCGGGCAATTGCTTATGATCACCAATCAATATAAAATGTTCAAATTGGGGCAGTAAACCGACCAGCAAAGGCTCTAATATCTGGGAAGCCTCGTCAATAATCACGCGTTTGAATTTTTTTAAAGAAAACAACTCTTGTTTGCCCGTCATAGAGGCGACAGTGGCTACAAATATGCGCTTATTGGCAATCAAATCTTTTAAATCTTTACGGGTAGAAATTTGACTAATTTTATAATCCAAAAGCCTTTCGTGAAACGCCGCATGGGTCGAAAACCGCGACCCAATACGGATGTAACTATCTTTCATCCACGCGCCCAATTGTTCTATGGCTTCGCAAATTTCATCCACCGCGCGGTTCGTATAGGCGAGTAGCAAAATATTATCCTCTGATTTTTGCGCAAAATGACCGACCAAATGTTTTAGCATCACACTGGTCTTGCCCGTCCCTGGTGGTCCCCAAAGTAGAAAGTAATCTTTGGAGTGGATTATCTTTTTAAAAATGCGGTTCTGCTCGTCCGTCATTTCTGTAATGTATTCATTATCAGAATTTTGTGTCTCTGAATATGGTGTGGACGCTCCATCAAGCTGAAAGCATGACTGCGGGGGTGCGAGCGTCATCAGCATATCACGTTTAGCTTGCTTCGACCTTGCAAACTCATATAAACCGCGATACATACCGACAAAACCACTATCCAACATATCATGTTCAACGTGCCAAAAGGCAGTATTTTCAAAGATATAGCCATTCAATTGTCTTGATCGCAACCGCACCGTAATGGTCTCTTTTTGAATACCGACGAGCGTACATTTGAATATTTGATTGTTCAAAATAGAAGTATTCGCCGCAGCATTTTCTGCGTGTGGATAGAGAACAATAATATCACCTACGCGGAAATTAGCAAGCGGATTAGTGCGCTCCGTTTTTTCAAAAATGATAAGCGAATCCGCATCTTGGTTTTTATTTTCTTTAATTTTTAAAAAACTAAAAATACTAAAATTTTCTTCTTTCGTCGCTCCTTCGTTTAGCCATAAAGACGCGACACCATTTATATTTTCAACGCCCTCCACCCCTACTTTTGCCAATTGATGTTCCCGCGAAATGAAGGATGCGAAGGCATCAAAATAGGCTTGTTCAGCGTCCGAAAGGCTGTTATAGACTTTATCAAATTGCTCTACGTGGGTGCGTTCAAATCCTTTTGCTGTTTGTAAAAGTCTCGAAATCAATCGTTTAAATATATTTCCCTTATCAGCATTTTCTGTGGCATCATTATTTTTATTAATATTAATTAAGGCTTGTTCGAGCGATAAAATTTGGTTTCTAATATTCAAGGCTTCATATTGTTGTGCCTTGATTGCAGGGGCAAATTTGAGGTGGTCATTTTCTAAAACGGAATAGAGGATATAATTGGTAGGGTCAAGGGTTTTACCAAAAGCGGCATCAATTAAAAGGTCATATAGTAAGGTTTGGATATAATGATTGGGCGAAATACCATACACATTGGGCATATAGGGCTTGCCACTTTTGAGTTCCACGATAGCCGATTTTTGGGTATCTCCATTGTGATAAAACAAATCTAAACGCCCTTGTAAGCCATATTTGGGCGCGTAAAAAGACGGTTCGAGATAGCATTTTTCGCGGTCAATTCCTACTTTGGCGAACCCCTCAGTTATCACGCGCTTAATGCTCATAAAATGGTTTTGAGAACTTTGAATGATGTCTTTAAACTCTCTATCATCGTACAAACAAAAGGCTAAAGGATTGATTTGGAAAGTTTTACGCACCACGTCTTGAAACGTCACTTCTGGATTTGCAATCAATTCATCTAAGAAAAAATTGGCAATATTCCCCTTCATAATGCTTGTGTTGGGCGAATAAGGCATAAATTTGTTGATTAAAAAACCCATCGCATCAGCCCCATCTTTTTTGAAACATTCGGCTACGGCAGTAACATCAAGCAAGTGGTCAGGCTCAATTACGAAAGCGCGCGGACGCAGCACCCCCTCAGTATTTACCTCAATATCCAACAGATTGAGCGTGACAGGAAAAGTGAAAAAATGCTTTAATGCGGCAACAGATTTTCTAAAATTTTCGTTGCGCTCGGCGATATTGTATTGCACCCGCACTGTAGCACCCGTGTCTTCATCCGTGGCTATAAACTGTTCTTTATCGGCATCATCGCTTAAAACCACAACTTTCATTATGGCTTTTTTTTCCTTGATATTGGGTGTTCTGATGGTATAAAAATTGGGCGGTGGCAATATGTTTAAAACCTCAACAGGCGGGTCTTCTTGGAAAAAAGCAATGGTCGCATCCGTCACGGCTTTTAAACCGATTTGATAAAAAACGAGCGTATCTATTTGATTATGCTTATTTTGTATATATTTTCTAAATTCATGTATATAAAATTGCCGCTTAGGGGGTACTTGATATTTTTGTATAGCAAATGCCACACGGGAGAAAAAGGTCGTGAATTGTATTTTTTCAAATTCCGTTACATTGAAAAAAATAGTATGCAACAATTTATATAAATGCTGGATATGTTGTTGGTCAGGAGGACTATCAACTGGGTTATTTTTTAAAATTTCTTTATATAGAAGTTTAGCTAATTCTTGGTGCTTCATGTGTGTTCGTAATGATGAATGATAAATGATGGGCGATGAATTTTCTCAATATATTGAGTGTGCAAATGTATATTAATATTATTGGTAGGCAAAATTATAGTATTTCACTGGCTTTTTAGAAATATGCACCTATTAATATTGCCCATTTCAACAAAAATCCATAACTTTGTTGCAAAAGCAAACACACATGAAATATTTTATTTATACAATATTATTTATAATCCCAACACTTACACTGGCGCAAAAAATTGTCATCAATTTCGAAACTGCGCCAACCGCTACCCCCTCAGTATCTAAAGCCGCTTTAAAATATAATAAAGATTTTGCATACAGCTTAACATTTGACGATGGCACTGTTGATGCTTTTACACACGTTTTACCTGTTTTGAAAGGCGGTTTTATACAAG
>JAYVKQ010000820.1:0-8594 GCA_043768285.1 Saprospiraceae bacterium
ACGGCGTACTCGATGTTGCAATTGCGGTCTGCCATAGTCCCGGCTGTAAAAGTAGCTTCTGGTTTGCAACAAATATTACTGATGGCAGGTGTCGTTTTGTTGAGTACCTCATTTGGTAAGCCTTTACTACTTGTTACCATAGCCATTTTTGCGGTTACTGCTTTATTCAGCCTTATTACGTTACCAGTTGAGTTTGATGCCAGCCGCCGCGCCTTAGCGTGGTTAGAAAGCTCTGGCACTACACGCGGTCAAGAACATGATGGCGCAAAAGACGCACTCTGGTGGGCTGCTATGACTTACGTTGCCGCAGCTTTGGCAGCGTTAGCGTCGTTGCTTTATTTGGTCATGCGATATATGAACATGAATAGGCAGTAATCAAAGTTAGAATAGTCCTTAAAAAAGGATGGTAATGGATATTTTACGCAAGTAATATCTCTTACCATCCTTTTTTTTTTTAAACGAACATAATTAACACTCACCCAACCCACATATTCGCCAATACACTTGTATATTTATAGGCAAGAACGCAATGTGGGTACTATGACAAAAAACGAGTTACAAGACATCATCAACGGCTGCCGCATGGGTCATAAATTGAGTCAAAAGCAACTGTATCGCTTGTTTTACCGCTATGGCATGAACATCTGCAACCGCTATGCTCGCTCGGAACAAGAAGCGGAAGAAATGCTCAATGATGCCTTTTTGCGCATCTTTACTAAACTCGACTTTTACGATACCTCTTTATCTTTTCCTGCGTGGTTGCACACAATTGTCGTGCGCTCAGCCATCAATTATTTAAAAAAATATCAAAATCTCATTGCCACTTCAGACATACAAATCGCTGAAAGCTATGCCACTATTAATGAAAACATACTGGCACTTTTATCTGCGGAAGAGATAATAAGTTTGGTGAAATGCTTGCCACCCTCTTATCGGGCTGCATTTAATTTGAGCGTTGTGGAGGGTTATCCTCATGCTGAAATTGCGGCTTTGCTCGGTATTTCAGAGGGCACTGTGCGCTCAAACCTAATGATAGCCAGACAGAAATTACAAGACATGGTTTTACAATCAAATAAGATAAAAATATGAATGAGCAAAATTTCGATAAAATCTTTGGCGATAAGCTCAATGAAGGTATAGATTTCAATTTTACCGAACAGAAATGGGGTAAAATGGAAAAGCACATGGATTCTTTTCAAACTGAACAATGGCGAAAGCGATTGGTAGCGTGGTTGCTTTTACCGCTTTTAACCTTAATGGGTGTACTAACTTGGGGCGGTTGGCTTTTGCACGATGCCCATCGGCATATTTCAGATTTGACAAAAGAAGTACACAATTTGCGGGTTGAAAAACAAGTTTCTGTACCCCCCTCAGTATTTTCACTTAAAAATGACATGAAAAATGATACTGTTTATCATCATGTGGTTGTTAGGAGGTATGATACGATTTTTCAGACTGTGGTGCGGGAAAAACAGGCTGAAACCGCTATTTCGGACGCTGATTTTTCTACAATTGAAAAGAAGAATGTTATTGAAAAACGCTTTGATAAAGATGCTCAGAAGCCAATTGCAATAGAACATAAAGATATGGATGAGCCATTAAAAACGATTAAAGAAGAACCTATAAAATCATTTTCTCAACAAAAAAACGATTTGTTTATAGAGAAAAAAAACGATTTGCAAAGAGTTGCTGATGCACAAAATAATGGGCAAAAGGACAGTATAAAAATAGATATACCGATTATATCAAAAGTGGATACGCCTATAAAAACAGATAGCTCAATCACCGATACCCCCCTCAGTAAAAATGATGAAAAAGCGATACAGAAAGCCCAAATAGTGGATAAAAATGAAGGAAATGCCGTTGAAAATATAGAAAATTCGGAAAAATCTCTTGAAAATCAAAAACGCACACCTATTCTAAAACCTATAAAAATAGCAGGATATGAATTGGGCATTTTAGGTGGTTCAGCCTACAGGAATCGCCCAAGTATTGTCCAGCAAAATGGTTTTTCAGTAGGTGTAAGAGGACGTGTTTTAATAGATGAAAAATGGAAAATTGTGGGTGACATACAGTACCTTTTTTTGAGTTATGAAACGGACAAAATAACACCCGACCTCAATATCAAAATCATCACGCCCCCTACCCCCAACGATAGTTTAGATGGCGTAAAAGTAAAACAACCCTACTGGCAATATGCCATTGGTTTGCAATATGTGTTAAGTGAAAAAAAGTTAAAGCCTTATATGGGCGTTAGCCTTTTAGGGCAATCCAAAATGCAAGAGGAATTTGAATATGAATACCTTAATACTGTTTCCAATACGCCTGTTTTTGTGCAAACCGTCAGTAAAGAAAAAGCATTTCAACTACCGTTTCTGCGGCTACAATTGGGTGCAACATATCCACTTTGGCAGAAAATAAACGCTCAATTGGAAGGGTCATATGATGTAAAATTGGGCGATAATCAACAATTCAAACCGCTTTGGCAAATAAAAACGGGCATTTTGTATCGCTTTTAGTGGGTAGATATGGCTTTAATTGTTTTCTGAATAATTGGTAAACATAAGATTGAGTAACCTAAAAGTAATAAGTTGGTCAAAATGTACCGTCGAATTTATTCGGCGGAGGCGTTGATAATTAACAACTTACACATTCCATCGAATAAATTCGACGGTACATTTTGACCAACTCATCATTTATTAGTTACTTAAAACCCACATATTTCAATATTGGCTTGTATATATTTATTAAAACCATAACACAGATATGAATGGTATTACAAAAATTTTATAAAACTTACCCTAAATCTTAAGCTACCACAAAAATATCATAGAACCAAAATAATTACCTCATTTTTTAACGTAAATGTTATGAAAAACTTCGGTTTTATCTGGCTTTGCTGGATAACAAGCCTATCGTTTGCCCAAAATATAACGATTAGTGGCTATGTCAAAGATGAAAAAAGCAGAGAAAGCCTTATAGGTGCAACGCTTTATGAAACAACTCAAAAAGTGGGTACTACTACCAATGCCTATGGCTATTATTCGCTCACTGTTTCAGCCAACGATACAATTGGTTTGGTCATAACCTATATCGGTTATCAGCCGCAAGCGAAGAAGGTTTTTTCAAAAGAAAATTTGCGTTTAGACATTGCTCTTACTGATAATACAGCTGTTTTAGGCGAAGTCGTTGTCAAAGCTACGGGCAATAATGACAACATTCAAAAAGCGCACATGAGCGTGATAGATGTGCCAATACAGGCAATTAGGGGCTTGCCCGCCATAGTAGGTGAGCGCGATATTTTAAAAATTATCCAACTCCTGCCAGGGGTTCAATCTGGGCAAGAAGGCACTACGGGGTACTTTGTGCGGGGTGGCAATCTCGACCAAAATTTGGTACAATTGGACGAAGCTACCGTGTACAATCCCAATCATTTATTCGGACTTTTTAGCACGTTCAATATCAATGCTATCAATCATGTAAAGCTGATAAAAGGCGGTTTTCCTGCCGAGTTTGGCGGCAGATTAAGCTCGATTTTGGATATTCAGATGAAAGAAGGCGATAAAAACCGTTTTCATACTGAGGGGGGTATCGGACTATTGTCTAATAACCTAACGGTGCAAGGTCCCATTCAAAAAGGCACTTCTTCTTTCATCGTCTCAGGGCGGCAAACGCATATCAACACACTATTAAAAACGATTAAAGATACAACAACTACTTATCGGTTTTATGATTTTAATGCCAAAATGAATTATGAGTTGGGTGTAAAAGACCATCTATTCTTCAGTTTTTTTAAAGGGAATGACAACGCGGGGTATAGTGCAGCCAATAGTTTGAAATACGCAACTGATTTTGGCAATACAACGGGTACTTTTCGATGGAACCATTTGTTTGGTAGTAAAATATTTTCTAATACATCCTTAATTTATAACGACTATCATTTGGCTTTAAGTACCGAACAAAGTTCTTATTACTCGGCATTATACACGGGCATAAAAGATATAACTGCCAAATATGATATGACTTTAATTCCGAATACGACTCATAAGATAAAAACGGGTGTCGCTTACACCTATCATACCGTATTTCCCGCAGCGTTTTCAGCCCGTATTCCACGTCGCAATAATCGGGTAAGCATTAATAAAGACAGCATTGCGCAACTTTATTCTAATGAAATGGCTTTTTATGCAGCTGACGAATGGGATATTTCTGAAAAATTCAGCTTAAATTATGGTGTCCGAGTACCCGTTTTTATGATAAAAAACAAGACGTACTCGTTTGTCGAACCTCGTTTAACGTCAAAATTTTCCATAAATCAAACAAATTCAATCAAAGCATCTTATACGCGGATGAACCAGTTTTTGCATTTAATTCCCAATTCGACAGCAGGTTTGCCAACCGATATTTGGCTGCCATCGAGTGCCAAAACAAAACCGCAATTTTCGGCGCAATATGCCTTGGGCTATTTCAGCAATTTTAATCAAAATAATATTGAGGCAAGTGTAGAGGTGTATTATAAAAAAATGGATAACCAAGTACAGTTCGCAGAAGGTAATCAGCTAACACTCGCCGCTAATCTGGATAGTAGCCTTGTGTATGGCAAAGGAGAGAGTTATGGTGCAGAGTTTTTTGTAAAAAAAAATAAGGACAAACTCACAGGCTGGCTTTCTTACACCTTATCATGGACAAATCAAAAATTTGCTGATTTGAATTTTGGCGAAACCTTTCCTTTCAAATACGATAGGCGGCACGTTTTGTCGGCAACAGGTAGTTATGAATTGTCGAAAAAATGGCAGGTCAGTGCTGTTTTTGTTTATACATCAGGGGCTATTTTAACCCTACCAACAGGTCGAGTAGCTACTTTGAATGCAGGGACTATTTTTGAAGGTAATTATTTTTTGTATGAAGGCAGAAACAATTACCGCATGAATGCCTACCATCGTTTAGACCTATCTGCAACCCATAAAAAACAGTGGATAGTGTTCAAAAAACAGTGCGATATAGAATGGATTTTCGGCATTTACAATACCTACAGCCGACTAAATCCCTATTTCGTTTATTTTCAAATTGACCCCCTCAGTAATACACCGCAAGCTAAGCAAGTGTCTCTACTGCCCATTATCCCAAGTGTTTCTTTTAATTTTAAATTTTAATTACAGCCACTAATTGCACTAATTTTCACTAATTTTTTTCTATATAACAGTTTATTATTAGTGACAATTGATGCAATTAGTGGCTGTAATAAGTAATTATTATAAATTCTAAAAAATCATGAAAAAAGTACAATTTCTGCTCGTTTTTATGTCAATTTTAAGCCTTTTTGCTTGCCAAAAAGACATTACTTTAGATTTTTCAGCCACGCATAAAGAGACCGTTTTTATTGAAGGGATGTTGTATGTGGGCAAGAAACCACAGATATATATCAGCAAAAGCAACCCTTTTTTTAGCCAAAAAGTAACACCACAACAAGTTTTTGCACGAGGGGCAGTTGTAAAAATCACAAGCGGCACAACGGTGGATATATTGGTTACAGATTCTACATTCAATACATTCAGATGCCGTTGGGAGCCTTTTTATCGAGGCACTTTTGTGGCTGAATATGGCAAATCCTATACGCTTGACGTAAGTTTTGAAGGCAAAACCTATATTGCCAACACCACCATCCAGCAACATAAACCGATTATTGACAATATTGAATATGCTGCAAATTTTGTGGATTCGTATGGCGCACACGATGGGATGATTATTGACTTAACAGACCATGCAGGCACACAAGATTTTTATCGTTTTCAAATGAACCGAATGATTGATACCAGTCGGCATCATGCCCATGTTTTAGATATTTTCGTGAATACTTGTGCTGCCAAAGGGGAACAATTTCCGGTAACAGATATTGGGCGCATCGTTTTCACAGATGAAAATGCAGATGGACAGACAATGCGTATGGCGATAGAGGTGTCTTTTGAGTACGAAAAAGGGGATGCAGGTTGGGTTTTTATGCAGGCATTGGATAAAAATTCGGCAGCCTTTTATAAAGATTTAGATGACCAACTACAAGCCATACAAAATCCGTTTGTAGAACCTGTTTTTATAAAAACGCAGATAAAAGGGGCTGTGGGCGTGTTTGGTTCTGCGGTTTTATCCGATTCTGTTCGGTTTGTTTATCCGAGAAAAAATCCTTGAAGCGTTTCACAAGAAGTTTAGAAAACATGAGACATTCACAACATATAAGGAACAAGACAGGAATAAAATCTTTTAAAATTAGTGCATTGTAGCCGATAAATGAAACATCACGATATTTTTAAAAGCACGACTGTTGAGTCAATCTTTACCGTATAAATGTTATTAAAATGTTTATGTCCAAAAAATATTTGCTAAGGCAATCATTCTGCCGTATCTTTGTTATTCGATTTAAACATATAAGTTAATTAACAAATTCTATGAACAATGACGACAAACCGTACACACACACGCAATATGCTTGCGTTTCTTAGTTTCGTCCTTTCTATTGCAACATTATTTGCACAAAAACCAAAAGCGGTCAATGACAATGTATCAACGGTCAAAAACGTTGCAACTACGTTTAAACCGACCCAAAATGACACTTTGAATGGCAGACTGACTACACTTGGTATTGTGACTGCCCCGAAAAAAGGCTCTATTGGTTTTTTGACTTTGGATAGTTTGCTGTATGCGCCTCAGTTCAATGAATGCGATTATAAAGATACCCTCGTGTATTTTATTTGCAATGATAAAAACCTGTGCGATACAGCGAGGGTTTTCTTCAATGTGACGTGCAGTAGCGTAGTCTTTAAGAAACCAAAAGCTGTGAACGATACTTTGACAACCCAACGCAACGTCTCAATATCGTTTAAGCCTACGCGCAACGACTCCCTCAATGGCAATACGTTGAGTGCTTTAGGCATCGCAGTTGCCCCGCGTCATGGCTCGATTGGATACCTCACTTTAGATAGTTTGATTTACGTGCCTAAACGGGATACGTGCAGCTATCGGGATAGTATCACCTATTTTATATGCAACGAAAATACCCTGTGCGATACCGCGAAAATCTATATCACGGTAGAGTGTCCCGTTGTATCACTGAAACCAAAAGCAACAAATGATGGTTATACCACGCGCAAAAACACGCCATTAGTTTTCAATCCTTTGACCAACGATAATATCAATGGCGATAGATTGATTGCTTTGGGCTTGGTGCGCGAACCCAAACGTGGGTCTATCGGCTTTCCGAAAATGGATAGTATGGTGTATATTCCGAACTATAACCAGTGTAATTATAAGGACACTATAACGTATAAAATCTGTAATGGTAGCTTTTTATGCGACACAGCAAATATTGTTATCAGCGTCACTTGCGAAGAGACATTTTCCTTGAAACCTTATTTATCTAATGATTTTGTCAATACAACTAAAAATAAGGCTATCATATTCAATCCTTTAGCAAATGACCTCTCTAACGGGCGCATCGTGAGCTTAGGTTTGGCTTCCGACCCCAAAAATGGCTCTTTGACATTTTTAGCCATTGATACCATTCGCTACACGCCCAAGCAAGATTTTTGTGGAAAAGATACTTTTATCTATCATATTTGCAACGAGCGTTTCCAGTGTGATACGGGATTTGTGTTCGTCAATGTCAGTTGCGACACTACCATTGCCTCAACTAATATCCCCGTGATAGTCACTTTCCGTGTTAAATTGGATGCGGCACAAACATCGCCTGTACATATTGTCGGCGATTTCCAAAAAGATGCTGGTTTCCCTGCCAATTGGGACGCTTCAAGTATGAAAATGCAAGGACCTATCAACGGCTATTATCAATTTACGGATACCTTATTCAATCGCATTTATCAATATAAATTCTTAAAAAACAATACTTGGCAAGATTTGGTTACATCAAGTTATGCCGAACAAGCGCGTTTCGATATATTGGGTTGTGGCGTGCTTAATGGCTCTGGCATTGCTAACCGCCTATTAAATTTATCCACTATTCGCTCACCATTGACACGCATATTGGTGACGCAAGATTGGAATACGTGCAGCAAAGGCTTTCTGGAATCCTACACTGTTGCCGTAATGGCTAATCCAAGTATTGGTGGCACGGTTACAGGTGACGGGGCATTTTTCCCGGGCGATTCTGTTACGGTAAGGGCATCTATCAAGGCAGGATATAAATTCGTGAATTGGACAGAGTCCACACTTTCAGTATCAAGAGATTCTATCTATAAGTTTGCTTTGCCAACGGGTTCTCGTAGTTTGGTTGCTAATTTTGAAAGAACAACGCGTGTACAAGATTTGCCTGACAAGAGTATTGCTATATATCCGAATCCAACGGCAGGCAAGTTCAGCATTCAAATAGATAATAATTTGATTATCAAAGAATTAGTAATCACAGACGTTTTGGGTCGTCTAATACTGAGGGGGTACATTGCACCCAATCAAACGCTGTACGATGTGGATTTGAGCAGTCAAGCGAAAGGTTTATATTTCATTCATATCAAAACTGAGGAAGGTCAATTGACTAAAAAGGTTTTGGTGAAATAGTGGTAAGTGCGCAGATTTAGGGTAAGATTTTT
>JAYVKQ010000821.1:0-6457 GCA_043768285.1 Saprospiraceae bacterium
TTGACCACGAAAACCCATCAATAGGGGGCGATTTCAATCGCCCTGCGGATACGAAAATCAATGTCCTAATGTCTTTTCTATCCATATACGGAATTGCTGCAATTAATGCAGCAATTTATGTCAATATGTCTTATCGGTATAATCCACCCTATCCACCACCGTAAAACGCGCAAATAACTCCTCGTCATACCAACCCAATTCACGGGTTTTTTTCACCACTTCGGCATGAAAAGGACTTTTATAAGCATAATCCATCATAGCTTGTCCTGAGTGCCAAATGCTAAATGTCGCTTGTTGTATCAATGGCAATTCACCTACGCCCACGCTGAAAAGAGTTTTATCAGCAAAGGCTTCAATCGAGCGACTGACACGTGGCACATACCGCCAAAAGTTCAACAAATGCCGTTTTTTAATGGTGGCGCGTGTCAAAACGGCAATGGGCTTTTGTGGGTCGAAAGTGCCTTGTGCAATGAAAGGCTCTTGCCCATCCCACTTGCCATGCGCCATAACAGGTTGCGCATATATGGTAAAGCACGTATCAGAAAAGCCTTTAAACCTATGAAATAAGGCGTTTTTATCAAAAAAAGACCGTGCTTGGGCTTCACTATCCCACACACCCAACCAACCATATTGCCCAAAATTAGGATAAATGCTAAATCCCTTACCCCCGCCCGTTCCGAGCATTTTGGCAAATTGCAGCCCCTCGGCTGCCTTAGCTTGAAAAGACCGTCGCCCCATTTGCGTAAAAGCCCACCAGCAATTAGAAAAACCTTTGAAATTGAAAAAAGTGAATGTAACCATGTGCTATTAAGCAATCAAGTAATTGCGTTTCGTGTTATAATAAATGAGATAAGATTTTTTATAAGCATTATCTAATTCTACTTTGGCACTCTAATTATTTTAAAAACTCCAAGAAGGGTTACTTTGCCCTATTTCTAACTGATAGAGCGTATTCTTACTTATATTCGCTAATTCTGATAGATACAACTGTGTGATACCTAAATTTTTCATGCCGATTTTTTATCGTTTTCCCTAATTATAAAATACCCATTGTACTATGATTTTATGCAGAATAAAAAGTATTCTTGACATATTTCAAAATTAAAATCACATTATAATGTGATTTTAATTTTATATGGAATATTGAACAATATACCCCGCCATTTGTATAAGGAACGATGAAATAATAAAGTATCATTTTTTTTGCCTAAAAATGATACTTTATTATTTCATCGTTTCTTATACATTAATTTCGAACTCAAATATTGCATTTTAAAACCTATGTCCAAAGTCAATATATCTCAAACACAAATAAACACAACCCATGCAATTACTTTTATAAGTATTCTTTATTTTGTAGGAATATTGGGTTTTATGCTGGCTATTCATCCAGATTTCGCCCTTTTATCACCCCTCAACCTCACTATTTCTCTTGTAACTGCCTTGCACTTTCATACAACATCAAATGGGGCATTTTGGTTGGCTTGCGCCGTAGTTGGTGTTACAGGGTATGCGATAGAAGTAATAGGCGTTAATACAGGATTGATATTCGGCGCGTACAAATACGGGCGCGTATTAGGGTTTAAGTTATGGGATACCCCCCTCAGTATTGGCGTGAATTGGGTGCTTTTGGTCTATACGACCAGTGTATGTGTCAATCATTTTTTCAACATACACACATCGCGTTATATCAAATCTTTAGTGGGAGCTACGTTAATGGTGGCTTTAGATGTCCTGATTGAACCCGTTGCCGTTGCGATAGATATGTGGCAGTGGGACGATATTGCTGTGCCGTTTCAAAACTATGTGGGTTGGTTTGTAAGTGCTTTTTTTCTCCACATATTTATGTCTTATTTCACATATCATGAAAAAAACAAAGTAGCTGTTGTGATATTTATATGGCAATGTATTTTTTTTAGCGTGCTAAATTTAACCGCAAATTAGACGCAGAACGCAGTAAGTAGATGTACGACAATAGATGTACAACTTGTAATGCATTCATTATCAGTATATTATGAAAAATAAAATTGTCGATTATTTATAGCTACCTACTTACCATGAGACTTACGCATAAACGATATAGATTAGGCACAAATTTACACCATCACCTCGTCCACTATTTTAGCCGAAAGTAACGCCAAAGGAATGCCCCCGCCAGGATGCACCGACCCACCAACAAAATACAAATTTTTAATCGTATTTGAGAAATTAGGATGCCGCATAAATGCCGACATGAGCGAATTACTCGATGTACCATAAAGCGATCCCGCAAAAGATGCTGTTTTACTTTCGATGCTGACGGGATTTAAAAAATCCTCCACTTCTATATAATCTTCTAAATTGATTTTCAATGTTTTAGATAATTTTTTCAATACGTTTTTACGGGTTTTCGCTACAATGTCGTCCCAATTTTGCCCATTATTGTAAGGCGCATTGATGAGGACAAACCAATTTTCGCAACCTTCGGGCGCGTCCGTAGGCGTAAGTTTGGAACTGATATTGACATATACCGTCGGGTCGTCATATATGTCGCCCTTATGAAGAGTATCAAATTCTTTTTTATAATTATTTGAAAAAAATATATTGTGCAAATGCAGTTCTGAAAAAGATTTTTTAATACCCCAATAGAATATCAAACCCGATGTAGAACGCTCTTGCGAGAGCGTTTTTTCAGGCTTTTTGACGTGCGGCATCAAGCGATTGTACGTGAAATACACATCCATATTCGACACAATGCGGTCAAAAAAATAGGTATTTATCGCCGTTTTTAAGCCTTTGGCACTACCTTTTTCGACAATTATTTCGGTTACTTTTTGATTAAAATGAAAAGAAACACCTTTTTTTAGGGCTAATTGATACACCGATTTCGTAATTTCATACATACCACCTTGGGGATAAAAACAGCCAATCCCGTGTTCAAAATGCGGAATAACCGACAACATTCCGCTTGCCCGATAGGGATTTGAGCCATTGTAAGTAGCAAAACGATTGAGAAATTGGGTCAGCTTATCATTATTACCCGTCAAAGAAACGTGGGTAGCGTGCATGGATTTGAAAATATCGAATTGCGGCATCAACACCATAGATTTTAAAACCTTTGCACTCAACCACGTTTTAAGTTTATGCAAACTGTTTTCTAAAAAAATAGAACCCGCAGCATCGTACTTAGCTTGTGCCGCTTTAAATATCTTTTTCACTGTTTTGGGTGATACGTTTAGCTTTTCTTCAAGCTCTTGTGCGAGCTTATCCATATCTGCCCAAGCCGTCATTTGCGTGGTGTCATCCCAAAAATATTGACAGACTACATCTTGTTTTTCATAAGCAAATGCCCCTTCAATTGGCTCATGGGCAGCTTCAAAAAGAGCTTCAATATATTGCGGCATAGTGAATAGAGAAGGACCCGCGTCGAAGCGATAAGGAGCCTCCCCCTCAGTATTTAAGCCAAATTCTGAGAGTTTTCCGCCTGCATAACCATTGGCTTCAAAAACGGTTACCTCATGCCCTCGACTTGCCAAACGTACCGCTGTTGCCAAACCGCCTATGCCCGCACCAATAATACCTATTTTCATATATCAAAATTTGTCGTGTCGAATTTATTCGACCAGCAATTATAGCTATTAATATTGGACAATAACTTTAATAAAATTCCAAAACTTTGTTAAAGCTCATAATTAAAAACGCCTATTTTTAAACCATTCATAAAGGGAAATGACGGCTAATTCTAAGCCGAAATTATAGCTAAAATCATCTAATGGAATAGTGAAAAAACGGATGCCGAGGTACTCCTCTGGATTATACACCACGATGGGTTGTTCCGTAAAACCGCCCGTAAATACGCCATTGACGAGTATAAACGGTACAGTTGCAAGGGGAAACATACGATAAAATAAAACCCGCACCTCTTTTGAACCATACAGAAATTGCCACAATAATATGAAACTCGCTATCCAAAAAGTAGTCGTCGTGTAGGCTTTTCCCCAATGCCATAAACCCACAAAAAAGAAGACAGAAATGAGAAAAATACTGAGGGGGGTATCTATTTTGCGCAGCATATCCAAAAACTTAGTTTTAGGAAACCACGCATTTAAACACAAGTAAATAAAGACCGAAGCGAAGGGAAACGTGATAAAAAACAACCATTCTTCAATCGGTAAATTTACTATTTTGACCGTGTAATATCGAATATTGAACCCCCAAACATCTTCGGCAGTTTTGGCAACATCCCAAATCCAATACGGAATAGCTACGATGAATAAGGCAGGAATTAGGTATTTCCACTCTTTATAAAATGCCACTTTTTTATCAAAACTCAAGCACAAAATAGGAATTAAGGCAAATAAATGAGCATAGGTATATAAAAAATGGGTTTCAAAAAAAGAAACTGTTGTGATGGTATTAACCTCAAAAAGAAGATTATTGTATTTTAAATCGGTATTAAACCAATGAATACACAACACAAATACGCTCATGATAGGCAAAAGCCATTTGAGTGCAGTAGAACGAGTATGTACAGGGGTTGTTGGCGTTTGGATAGCGTCAGGCATTAATTTTTTTAATACAACAATAAGATGTGCTTATTGTTCTTCAACAGTTGTTACGAAGTTGACATAAAATTTTGGTTCAATAAATTAGAAAAACAGAAAAACTTATTACATTTGCTCTCGTGAAACAAATACTCGCTATATCACTACTCGCTTGCTTGCTTTTCAATGCTTTCGGATACTATATCCTCTACGGCTACGAACAGCAGAGTGCGCGTATTGATTACCTCCAAGACCTACCCGAGAGTGCTTTCCAAAAAATGTCTTTCAAATTAGTGGATTATACTACCGTTCACAATACGGAATACGAATACGTGGATAATGAGTTGATATTGGAAGGCAAAACCTACCATATCATCAAAAAAAGGATACTCAATGATACGTTGCATTTGTACTATTTGCCGAATATCCGTCAAGACGAACTACGCGAAAATTTCAGCCAAATCGTTGAAGCACAAACACTTACGAAGCAATCCAATGGCACTACGCCATTAAAGCAATTGCTTAAAAACTTTTTGAAAGATTACATTTCTAACGATATTTTCATTCTTGTTGAACGTTATCCCAACGAAATGCCAGAGGCAACTGTCATGGGCAAGGCATCTAAACGTGAGCCTTTGCCGCCTTATTTATCCCTTCATTCTCCCCCGCCCGAAGCGACATAATCTTGTTTTTTATTGTTTTTCTATTATCTGAATGTGGTTCATATTCAGTATAGTTGTGTGTACACAGCAATCGCATCATTAAGATAGCGAAGGTTTAGGAAACTGATTTTTATCATTTATTTTGATTGATATTTTTTTTCAAAAAAAATATCAATCAAAATAAATGATAAAAATCAGTTTCCTAAACCACTGCCATAAATAGTTTTCATCACATACTAAACAACATAAAAAAATGATTATGCACAAACGCATCTATATAGCCGCGTTTGTCCTGTTGCCCCTTTTCGCAACGGCACAAACACTGATGGACGGTATTTTTATGCCTAAAAAATATTTCTGCGGAGCCGTCATGCTTCAACAAGATAAATTTGACGAATATTGGGAAGGTACTAAGCTGCGCACCAACGCCAATATGGGCAATATGTCCATGCAAATGGCAGGTATTATGGCAAACTATGGCGTGACGGACAAGTTAAATGTCATCGTTGCCGCGCCTTATTTGAAAACACAAGCCAGTGCAGGTGTCATGGACGGTATGAAAGGCGTACAAGATTTGACGCTCGGATTGAAGTATAAACTATTGAAAATAAAGGATTTAGATATTATCGCCATCGCGGGAGGTACTTTGCCTATGACGAATTATGTTGCCGCATATCCCTTAGCCATTGGCAATCAAAGCAAGACGGCTTTTGTACGCGGCATGGCACATTTTCTAACGGAAAAAGGCTGGACTTTTACGGCACAAGGCACGTACATACTGAGGGGTAATATCCAAATTGATGCGACCAATTATTATACTGACCGCAACGTTTTTTCCAATCAAGTGCGCATGGATAATATCTTTCAAGCGGGTTGGCGCGGCGGCTATTACACGCATCGCATAGGCGCGGAAATGACGCTTGACCAATCCAAAGTACTGGGTGGCTTCGATATTCGGCGCAACGATATGATGTTTTCCGCTAACAAACAGCACATGACGCGCATCGGTATGGTCGCTTTTTACAGAATAAAACCTTTGCACGATTTACAAATAGTGGGTAATGTGGCATATACCCTTGCAGGTCGCAACGTTGGCAAAGCCTTGACAACAGGCATTAGTTTGGCGATGGCTCTTGATTTTAATAAAAAAGAGGATGCCCCTGCGAAATAAATCAGATGTGCAACGGAACGCTGTTCCGTTGATGGGCAAAGAGATATAGGGACATTATGGTGGTATCCGCAGGGCGATTGAAATCGCCCGCTATTGATTTT
>JAYVKQ010000822.1:0-4291 GCA_043768285.1 Saprospiraceae bacterium
GGAATAGTGAAATTTTACCAATATGACACCCCTAATGGAGCTTTTCAACCCATTATTCGCATAATTTATAATTTACTTAACCCTAAAACTATAAAATTAAGGTTTTCCTCTAAAAAACTATCAAATTTCAAATATTGTTTAATAATAAATTTAATTTTGAACTCCTTTTCTATAAGGAACGCTGAAATAATAAAAGCGCATTTTCAAGCTGATTATATTTTTACCAGATTGATTATCTTTTAAGGCGAATATGCTCAATATTTAATGTAAAAATGGTGATAATAGAACAGTTTCAAAATGCGCTTTTATTGTTTCGTCGTTCCTTGTGGTAGTTGTGATTGTTGATTTGATAGATATATGCAAAAAAAACCCTAATTATACTGTCCTAATTTCCACAAATCTATTGGGTTAAATAATCTTACCTACACACACAGTCAGTATGGAAAAATATTTTCTCTAACTAAACTTCTAAATGTATGAAAATCAAAGACTTATGTAAAGGCTGCAATGCTCAATTGCTTGCCCTGCAACGTCGAAATGCGCAAACAGTTTTGCGGCTGTTTGTCCTATTTATAGCGTTTTGCAGCACCACTTCTCTATTGGCTCAACGCACCGTGATGGGCAAAATCAATGATGAACAGGGAAATGGTATTCCGAGTGCGAGTGTCCTTATAAAAGGCACTACTCAAGGCACTGTAACAGATGTAGATGGTAATTTTTCTTTAAGCGTGCCTGACAACAGCACTTTGGTTATTTCTTCTGTGGGTTTTTCGACCCAAGAGATTGTCGTAGGTAAGGAAAGCACAATAACAATTGCCCTCAAAGAAGGCTCGACCCTCGGCGAAGTGGTGGTAGTGGGCTATGGTACGCAAAAGAAAAAGGACTTGACGGGTGCGGTTGTGTCCCTTTCTGAACGTAGTTTTCAAAAAGGTAATATCGTCACTGCCGAGCAATTAATTTCGGGCAAATTTGCGGGAGTTAATATCACACCCAACGGTGGGGCACCAGGTTCTGGTGGTCGTATTCGTATTCGGGGCGGCTCATCTCTCTCGGCTGACGACCCGCTTATTGTGATTGATGGTGTGCCATTGGCTGGCGGCGGCAACAGAGGTTCTGCCACTGAAAATATTGGTGGCGTATCGAACCCCCTCAGTCTTATCAACCCCAATGATATTGAAAGCGTTACGGTTCTGAAAGATGCTTCGGCGGCGGCTATTTATGGCTCGCGGGGGTCAAATGGGGTAATTATGATTACGACCAAAAAAGGCAAAAAAGGTGACGCATTGCGCGTTAATTTTAGTTCGGTTTTGTCGTCAGCAAAAGCATCAAACTTTGTGAAGACCTTAACGGGTGACGAATTACGGGCTTTAGTAAACGCAAAAGGCAACTCTACTCAAAAAGCATTATTGGGTAAAGAAAATACAAATTGGCAGGATTTAATCTATCGCAACGCTTTTAGTCACGATGAAAATCTAAGCCTTACAGGTACAGTAGCATCACTACCCTATCGCGTTTCTTTGGGTTATTTAGACCAAAATGGTATTTTACTCAACTCAAATATGAGCAGAAAATCTGCCAGTTTGAACCTCAATCCGCGCCTTTTAGACGACCATTTGAAGTTAGATTTGAGCTATAAAGGCTCTTTCAACAATAGCAAATTTGCGGACGAAGGGGCGATAGGTTCGGCTGTATCGTTTGACCCAACTCAATCTGCCTTTTCGGATAAAGGTGCGTTTCAAGGCTATTACGAATGGATTGATAAAGATGGTTTAATACCGTTGGCTGGTAAAAATCCGTTGGGTTTGCTCAACTCTCGTAAAGATATTTCAGACGTAAATCGTCATATTGCGAATGCGGTTATTGATTATAAATTCCACTTTTTCCCTGATTTGAGGGCTAATATTAACGTGGCGATTGACCAAGCCAATACCGATGGCACTGTTTTTAAAGATAGTACCGCCGCTTCCGCTTTTTTTGTAAAAGGGGTGAATAATACCTACGCACAAAAAAGGTCGAACAAAACATTTGAGAGCTATTTGAACTATGTCAAAGAGTTTTCAAACCTAAGAGTTGATGTTATGGGCGGTTATGGGTATCAAGATTTTTACTTTGAAGGCTCAAATAATTTCTATAACCTTAAAGGCATACGCCAAGGCGATACGATACCTTCGGCAGTGAAGCCCATAAGCCAATCCACACTCGTATCATTTTTCGGTAGAGCAAATTTAGGATTGAGTAGCAAATATTTGGCGACTTTCAATGTGCGTCGTGACGGGTCTTCTCGTTTGTCGCCCGGCAATAAGTGGGTGACATATACCTCAGCTGCCTTAGCTTGGCGTATGACGGAAGATGGTATCGGTAAAGATATTTTTTCTGATTTGAAATTGCGCTTAGGCTATGGTACAACGGGACAACAAGATGGTATCAGCGATTATAACGGTTTGAAAACATTCTCTTTGGGTGGCAACACGGCACAATATCCTTTCGGAACAACCTATATTCCGACGCTGCGCCCAGAAGGATTTAACGAACTTTTGACTTGGCAAAAAACGGCAACAACTAATATTGGTATTGACTTTTCGACAAAAAATGAGCGCGTATCAGGTGCTATTGATTATTATGTACGTCAAACGACCAACCTTTTTAACGATGTGAATATACCCGCAGGAGCTAATTTTACGAACCGTATAAAAAGCAATATCGGGACACTCGAAAATAAAGGGATTGAATTAACACTCAACCTCGTGCCTATTAAAACGAATGACCTTACTTTGGAAACAAGTTTTATTGGCGCACGCAACAATAACAAAATCACGAAATTAAACTTGGTTGAAGACCCTAAATTTGTAGGTGTCGAAACGGGCGGTATTTCGGGCGGTGTTGGTAATAATATTCATCTACACGCTGTTGGTTCACCTAAATCTTCATTCTACGTTTATAAACAAGTATATAACGAAAGTGGCAAACCCATAGAAGGTTTATACGTAGATAGAAACGATGATGGTAAAATCACCGTAGATGATAAATATCTGTTTCAAAAACCAGATGCGGATTATACGGTTGGTTTTACGACTAATTTGACGTATAAAGACTTCAATTTTGGCTTTATACTGAGGGGGTCAGTTGGCAACTATATGTATAATAACGTTTTCTCGGGTGGTACATTTGGCTCAAACTCGCTCAACTATCTATACAATCCAGCGCGTAATGTATTAGAAACAGGCTTTGAAAATGCGCAATATTTCTCAGATTATTATATCCAAAATGCGTCTTTTTTAAAAATGGATAACCTTTCATTGGGTTATGATTTGAGTTCATTATTGAAAAACAAAGCGACGGTTCGCCTATCTGCGATTGTGCAAAATGTTTTTACTGTAACTAAATATGAAGGTATTGACCCTGAAATTGGTGGCGGTATTGATAATAATATTTACTTGCGCCCACGTACTGTTTCGTTAGGCATTAATGTTAATTTTTAAAAAAATCAGAAAATGAAAAATATAAAAAATAGTATCATAATCTGTTCAATACTGGCAATGACAATGCTCGAGTCTTGCGTCAAAGACCTTGATAGAGTGCCTGTGTATGACATTACGTCGGCAACCGTTTATAACGACCCTGCCAACTATCGTTCAATCATAGCCAAAGTATATGCTGGTTTAGCGGTTAGTGGGCAACAAGGTCCCGCAGGTAAGCCTGATATTAGTGGTATTGATGAAGGGTTTTCAACGTATTTGCGCCAGTATTACAAAGCACAAGAATTGACAACTGACGAAGCCGTTATTGGTTGGAATGATGGTAGCATTAAGGACTATCATAATATGAAATGGACATCTGCCAACGAATTTATCGCGGCAATGTATTACCGCATCTTTTATCAAATCACGCTGTGCAACGAGTTTATCCGCGAAACGACGGACGAAAAATTAGCCAGTCGCGGTTTAGGTGGCGATAACAATATCAAAGCCTATCGTGCCGAAGCGCGTTTTTTACGTGCTTTGAGCTATTTTCACGCGCTTGATATGTTCGGAAACGTCCCTTTTGTTACAGAAAAAGACCCCCTTGGCGCGTTTTTACCACAACAAACAACACGTCCAGCACTTTTTAGCTATCTCGAAACGGAGTTGAAAGAAATAGAAACGCTTTTGGTTGATGCTAAGAAAAACGAATTTGGTCGTGCCGACAAAGCCGCCGCATGGACACTTTTGGCGAAACTATACCTGAACGCCGAAGTTTATACTGGACAAAACAAGGCAACGGACTGTATTACGTATTGCAAAAAAGTAATGGC
>JAYVKQ010000823.1:0-2068 GCA_043768285.1 Saprospiraceae bacterium
CACCATAATGTCCATATACGGAATTGCTGCATTAATTGGTTATTGCTTTGCAATCCCTTTAAAATCAATAGCTTGCAGCGTACAATCAAACACCTTGTCGTCTCGACTGACGGTTTTAAAACCATTCCCTGCGTCCATATTCGCAACCGATTGGTTTTTATTGTTGCGGACGCAAATCCGATTTTCGGGTTTGACTTGACCGTTATTGTCTAATGTTTTTTTATCAACGATACCGTCATATACAATGTGTGGCACATCGCGTCCAAATTTTAGCTTGAACCAATATATTTTAGCAAAACGCCCTGCGAAGGGGACACGTCCTTTTTTGCGTTCAAAAGTATTGTCATGAATGTATATGCCTGTGGGGTAGGGATAGTAATCTTTATCCTTGATTGGGTTTTCGGTCATGTAATAACTAATGATGCTAACGCCAGACGTTTGATTGTTAACTATTTGATTGTCAAATATTTCTACATTATTGGTTGCTAAAATTAACATGCCGCTGCCTTTGGGTACTTTCGCAACGATATTCCCTTTTGGCGCAAAATTGGTGTGATTATTTTCTTTAATAGTATTGTTATAAACCCTTACATAGCCACCTCGTTTTTGTATCAAATCGGGCAAATCGAAAACCAATATGCCACCTGTATTCATATAAGATAGGTTATTATAGACATCAGCATAAAGTGAATTTTCTATTTCAATACCTGCCACATTATGGTGTGCAGTGCAGTTTTTAACCGTGATGTGCTTGGATTGTCCCACGTATATACCCGCATCGGAAGCTCCAATTGCAATACAGCTATCAATAACAACATTTTCGCATTGTACGGGATAAAAGGCATAACTACCATTATCCTTTGATGGTTTGCCTGTCCATTCCGCTTTCACGCGGCGAAAAGTGATGCCCTTGACGTGCATGGTTTTTATCAAATCGCCCTTGCTATCTTGCACGGTCATGTCTTCGAGTGTGATATTTTCGCAATTCGTAATTTTGATACCTTCTGCACCCGATATTTGATTTTTAAAACTTAAAATCGTTTTGTCAATACCTTTGCCTTTGATAATGATGTTCTTTTTGCCGTCCATCGAAAGGCTTTTGCTGATGCGGAACACCCCCTCAGTAATGTCGATGTTTTTACCGTTTTCGGTCATTATCAATTGGGTTTGAAGGCGTTTTTCTACATCGGCTTGAGCGAGTAGTGCGATTGGGGCAAAAGATATTGCCACTATGATGATTATTTGAAAAATAGGTTTATATTGCATATCCCTGAGTCATGCTTTCAGCTTGATGGCGCGAAACGCGCTCATATTTTTATGAAAACAATAAACAAAAGTAGCGTTTTTTTTACATTTTCAAATAATCAAATACCGTTTTTATACAAAACAAAAACAGGATTATTTCGTTAAATTAACACTGAAAAATATATAACCAAAGCGTCAATCTATAAAATCTCACAATTTATCTAAAAATTTATGTAATTATCTGCCTTAAAGCCACTTTTACCTTTCAAATATGTCTTTCATTAACTAAACTACTATATCATTTAATTAAACAACTTTATTCTGATATGAAAAACGTAATGCCTCATTTGCGTACAGTGTTGGGTGCTTTCCTAATGGTTTGCACGGCAACTGTATTTGCCCAACTGCCTTCCAATATCGAAAAATTGACTTCGGTAGAAGGTATCACAGAATACAAATTGAAAAACAACGGCTTGAAAGTCTTGTTGTTCCCCGATGCGTCTAAACAGACAATTACCGTCAATGTCACCTATCTCGTGGGCAGTCGTCACGAGGGGTATGGCGAAACGGGTATGGCGCACTTGCTCGAACACTTGGTGTTCAAAGGGTCGCCACGCCACAAGGACGTGCCTGCCGAAATGAAGCAACGCGGCGCACGTTTTAATGGCTCTACCTATTATGATAGAACAAATTACTACGAAACCTTCGCCGCCTCTGACGAAAACCTTGAATGGGCTTTGGATATGAAAAGCGATTGTATGGTCAATTCTTTTATCGCTAAAAAAGACTTGGATACGGAGTTTTCTGTCGTGCGCAACGAGTT
>JAYVKQ010000824.1:0-2689 GCA_043768285.1 Saprospiraceae bacterium
AAATTTTCTGGGTTCGATGTGTATCATGAAAAACTCAAAATTTATAGAGTGCTGAACTTTTCTTTTAATGTCAAAAATCGTTTTTCAAAATATTCATACGATATATAACTCACTAACATACTGATAATCAAGCCTATAAAACAAACGATAAAAGTGGATAAAAAACTTGTTTCATAATTGATATTCAATAGTTTAGGACCTAAACCCATTGCTAAAAAGAGTAAGACAATATTATGAATGAGGTATAGCCCATAGGTATATTTACCCCAGAAGGTTAAAGTCTTAATATTTGAAAATTTATAAAAAGAATGTTGTGCATAGTTTTGTTCAAGTATAACGAAAGCAAAAAATAGCACATTGATAAGCCTTGAAAAAAGTAATATTAAAGAATTGTTCTCGCTTAAATTGGGCAAAAAGAGAAGTCCTAAAAACCCTAAATAATATACTAAAACAATATAGCTTTTATGCAAATTTTCAAAAAAATGGATAAATTGTTTATAGTTAATAGCACAATAAGCGCAAAGTCCGCCAAGTGCTAAATCCCCACAAACGATAAGTGAATGATACAAAAGCACAGGTTTATCGTGCAAATGATAATATCTGAAAATCAATGATAGACAAATGATAGCTATAAAAATAGTAGGGTAAAATCTTTTAGGAACGAAAGCAAAAAACAGAGGCCAAGTCAAATAAAATTGCTCCTCAACCGCTACTGACCATGTTACAGTGATATGTCCCCACGCCGTTGTTGCAAAATTGTGGTCAATGTGAATGATATCAAAATTGGATAAAAACAAAAAATAGTAAGGTATAGTATGCCCGTGGCTGCTGTCCATACCTGCTAAGTTCCTTAAAACAGGATATATAAAAAAAACAAAAACGAGTACAGCATAATAAAGGGGCCAAATACGCAAAGCCCTTCTGATGTAAAAATGTTTTATATTAATAGTATTATTTGTATTTAATTCATTTAAAATCAAGTAAGTAATCAAAAAACCACTCAGTACAAAAAAAACCGAAACTCCAGTTTCACCACCTCTGAACAGCATATGTAGTAAACTATCCATAAAGCCATCGTGCCCATGCAACAATTGGTCAGATATGCCATGTTGAAAAAAAACCAACAAAAAAGCAATTGTGCGCAAACCGTCTAAATTTTGGAAATAAACTTTATGCGCAGTTGAGTTATGACTTGCTACTTTTTTGTTGTTAATAGTATGGTTCATAGTAAGTTTTATAGGACTGCAAAATACTGAGGGGGTACTATTCCCTAACCCAAATCCCCTTTTTATCCGTTTTCAATAAATAATACGTCTGAATGGGTATAAAAACAGAGTGAAAAAAGAGTGTTAACGTGTTGCCAATGAAAATGCCATCTATGCCTAAGTTCAAATATTTTACTAAAAAATGGGTCAATGGGAAGTATATAACCATCGTGACGAGTGCCAATACGAACTGCAATTGGATTTTACCCGCGCCTGTCACAACGTAGAGAAATATCATGTTCCAAGCCAAAACTGCCATATAAAGGGCTACATAAAACGCGATTTTAGGCGATACGGTCACATCTCCCAACCACACTTTGAATACCATATCGCGCATAAAATAACCGACTATCAAACCTGCATACATCACTATTAAAAAGAGGAGGTATTTTTTCACCATTTTCTCTATCCACCCCAAATCGCCGCGCAAATAGGCATCGGTACTCATAGACCACAAGGGCGATAGGGCAGTCATAAACACAATATAAAACAAATTGAAATACCGAAATGCCACATTATACTCTGCCACTTCGGTAGGTGTGAAGTAGCGAATGAGCAAAAAACTGGTCATTTGGTACGTCAATACCGACGATATTTGCAGGAAAAAAAACTTACCACTGACGAGCAAAATCGGCTTTATTTTTTCAAAATCCGTTTCTCGAAAGTTCGGTATTATCTGTGGTACAAAGCGCGTGTAATAGAACAAACTGAATAATGCCGCGCCCAAAACGGGCAAAGTCGCACTAAACACGGCATATTGCATCAAATTAATGCTGTTCGCGTCAGATGATAAAAGATAACAAAATATTAAGCCGTTGGATATAGTCGGAAATACGCCCTCTAAACCCGAATGTAAATTAGCATTCAAAACGGGTTGCAACAAGGAAAAAACCAACTGCAAAACTAAGCCCACTATCGTGACCAAAACCAAATAATTGAGGTTTTGAACGGCATAACTTTTCACATTAAAAAACGCTGACCAATCCACATAAAACCACACAACAGCAAAAACGGCTAATACCACAAGGCTCAAAGTGCCAATAAATATGTACGCCGTATTGAGCAACATTTTGGCTTCGCGCCAGTCTTCGTCAATAAAACAACGCCGCAAACTGACCCTTAAACCATTGCCTACGCCTACGTCCAAAAGGCTAATCCATGTAGAAATAGAGGCAATTGCCGTCCAAATACCATAGTTTTCAATGCCTAACACGTCTAATGACCGCCTAACGATTAAGATTACAAAGAGGATATTGAAGGCTTTCAGCGTCGCGCTTAATATGATATTGCGGCTGACAGTGTTGGCTTTGATAGAAGATATGAGCATATAGTTTGGTTGAAAATACTGAGGGGGTTTAAAACTTTCCCAAAAGGCTGTCATTGCGAGCGCAGCGAAGCAATCTGTTGCACTTTCAGAGACACCT
>JAYVKQ010000825.1:0-7524 GCA_043768285.1 Saprospiraceae bacterium
CACAAGCGAGTATGAGGGAAACAAGAAGGAGATTTTGGAAGCTATCAGGAAAAAAGAGGAGGGTACAACTTGGGCGGATATGCAAAAAAGAGTGCCATATTCCAAACATAAAACAAAAGACTTGAAAGAGATTTTGTTGTCTCTCTGTGATGCGGACTTAATCGTAGAGGAAGCCTACCAGTCTGGGCGCGGTAGACCTACAAAGATATATAAGGCGATTGAGTAATGAAGATTATCTTTCCAATACCCCCAAGCGTAAACTCTATGTATGGCGGAGGGTCTAAACAAAAAAGATTTCCAAGCAACCGCTATAAAGCGTGGATTAAAAAAACTGAGAATATGGGTTATCCAACCCCATGTTTTTCATCTGTCTACATAACCTACTATCTATATTTTCCTGATAATAAAGTTAGAGATTGCAAGAATTTTCTAAAAGCGATTGATGATTGGCTCGTCCACAATAAGATTATTCGCGATGACTCATGGCAAGTGATGAAGGGGGAGCGCATACTCCCCCAAGGTATCGATAGAGAAAACCCTAGGATTGAGATTGAGATTCAAGAAGCTTAAGGTGATAGTTTTTGCATATACATTCGAGAAAGGATAGCCATTCTTCCTTCGTTAATTCCGCTAGGTTGAATTTTTGAATTTCCTCTAAATATTCCCCACCATTCTTACCGCCATATAGGTATGCTACTCTCTCTATATCCTCCATTATTTTATCCCTTTGAGTAAAACTCTAGCGACAAAATTAGAGACACTGCGCCCCTCTTTAGCTGCCTTTTTAGAAACGCTTAAATATATCTCCTCTGGTAGACTGAAAGATTTTTTCACAAATTTTACTTTTTCTTCTTTTTTCATGTTGACATCCTTTTTTCTAGTGTGATAGAGTCATACTATCTTAAACGACATACAAAAGCAACAAAGGAGTGCGAACAATGTCAAATGAAACAATAAATAACCTATTAGCTTCTATTCAAGAAGCTGACGAAGCAATCGAAAATTTTAAAATAGCAAAAGCAATCCATGAAAGTGAATTGTCAAATTTGCTTGCGGGAAGTGTCGCTGAACAACTCGCTAACAAAGATTACGGTTGCGGAACGGCGAATATTCAAACAGACAAATTTAAGATTAAATGCGTCATTTCCAAAAAAGTTGAATATGACCAAAAACAACTTGGCGATATTTTTGAGCGCATCAAAGCTGCGAACGAAAACCCATTGGAATATATGAAGGTTAAATATGATGTCGCGGAAGCGGCATATAAAAATTGGCCGAAAAATATTAAATCTGTTTTTGAGCCAGCGCGTTCCATTGAGCAATCAAAAGTAAAAATCACATTCGAGAAAATTGGAGAATAAAATGGAAATTAAAAATACAAAAGATATTGCGGCGAAATATATTAAGGTTCTTGTCCACGGCGCGGCTGGTTCAGGAAAAACCAGATTGTGCGACACAACAGGGGGGACACCTATTATTCTCTCCGTTGAGAGTGGGTTATTATCTCTCGCTGGTTCTAATATTGATGTTATCGAGATTAAGGATATGGAGGATTTACGCAAAGCGTATGAGTTTCTCTTGACGGATACCAAATATGATTGGGTCTGCTTGGACAGTATCTCCGAGATTGCGGAAGTTGTTCTTTCAACAGAGAAAAAGAAAACAAACGACCCGCGCAAAGCATACGGAGAGATGCAGGAAATTATGATGGGGCTTATGCGCTCTTTCCGTGATTTACCGAAGAATGTTTATTTTTCTGCGAAACAAGAAAAAGCGAAAGATGAAATCACGGGAGGGTTTTTGTACTCCCCCTCTGCCCCTGGTCAAAAAATCGGGCAAGCTATGCCCTATCTATTTGATGAGGTGTTTGCCTTACACGCTTGGAAAGATGCAGACGGAAACGTACAACGCGCCTTGCAGACACAGAAAGACGCACAATATGAGGCAAAAGACAGAAGTAATAAACTTGATATTGCGGAGTCTCCAAATTTGGGCGCAATCTATAAAAAAATTATCAACCAACCATCTAACACCATAGGAGAATAAGATGGCACTATTACCACAAACCTACAATACCGCAGACCTTCCAAATACAGGCGGCAAAACCGTATGTATTCCCGAGGGAGTCTACCAAGCTGTTATCGTTGATAGCGAGTTTAAGCCGACTTCCAAGGGGGATGGACAATTTTTAGCTTTGAAAATTGTTATCACTCAAGGTCAATATGCGAATACTGAATTTACGGAGAGATTGAATATTATCAATCCTAATCCTAAAGCGGTTGAGATTGCATATAAGACTCTCGCCCGTATCAGCGAGGCGGTTGGAATGACTCAAACCCCAAATGATAGCGCACACCTTCACAACAAACCAATTATGATTGAAATCAAAAATAAAATTTCTGATGATTGGAAGAATGACAAGGGTGAGACAATCAAAGGGAAAGAACAAAGCGAGATTAAGAAATATTCTCCGTTTCCAAAAGTTAGCGGTGTTGGCGGCTTCGCACAATCAGCGAACAATGCGCCAGCGTTTACAACACAAACGCAAACTTCTGCGCCTTCGACTCCGCCTTGGGCGAAGTAGTCTATTAAACGGATAGGCGGGAAAACCGCCTATCTATTTAGGAGATTATAATGGCAATTATTCCAGACTTAAGAGACCCTACCCTTGAAGCGATGAAAGAAGCGATAAGGTGGGCGCAGGATACAACAAGACGCGACTATCTAGGGGCTTCCCTGATTGGTAATGAATGCGCACGTCAAATTTACTATGAATACAACGGATATGAAAGACCACCCTTTGAAGCTGAAACGCTTATGAATTTTGAGGATGGACATAGGACAGAGGATTTGACGGCGAGCCGCTTAAGGCTTGTAGATGGAATTGAACTATGGACACATGATGAAAATGGCGAGCAATTTGGATTCTCCGCCCTTGAGGGGAAATTCTCTGGGCATTGCGATGGGGTTATTCGCGGCTTAAAACAAGCCCCAAAAGCCTTGCATGTTTGGGAGGCTAAATGCTCCGCATATAAAAAGTTTAATGAGTTTAAAAGCGCAAAACAAAAGTTTGGGGATAGGCTCGCGCTTAAAAATTGGAATACAAATTATTTTGCGCAAGCGCAGTTATATATGCACTATTTGCAAATTGACCGCCATTATATGACGGTCGCCTTGGCGGGTGGGCGCGACTATGATAGCTGTCGGACAGAATACCAGCCTGATATAGCTGAATATTACATTCAACGCGCGGAAAAGATTATAAACACGAAAGAGCCGCCACCTAAAATAAACGATAAACCTGATTTTTTCCTATGCCGATTTTGTAACTTCAAAGAGATATGCCACAATGCAAAAAACACTTCGTCCCTACCAGCAATCCGCAATCAACTCCCTTTTTGATTTTCTCTATAAGAAAAAAGGACATCCGCTTATTGTCGCTCCCGTTGGCGCGGGTAAGAGCTTGCTAATCGCAGAATTTATCCGCCGCGTCCACGCCGATTTTCCACGGACACGGATTATAATGATAACCCATGTTAAAGAGTTGCTTGAGCAAAACGCAGAGGAATTACGTGGACATTATTCTGATTGTGATATGGGTTTTTATTGTGCGGGGCTTGGACAAAAGCGTTTGCACAATGATGTTACGTTTGCGAGCATTCAAAGCGTTCATAATAAGATTGCGGCTTTCAATCGTTGCCCTGAATTGATTATTATTGATGAGTGCCACTTGCTCTCGCATAACGACCAAACACAATACAGGAAATTTATTGAGAGTGTTATGCAGATAAATCCGAATTGCCGCGTTATAGGCTTTACGGGGACACCATTTAGAAGTGATACGGGGCGATTGGAAGAAGGCGAAGGAGCATTGTTTACGGATATCGCCTATGAAATATCTATGCGGTTTATGATTGAACAGGGATATTGGTCAAAACCAACTGTTCCCGCGACCGCTTATAAGATGGATGTTGAGGGTGTCGGCAAAAGGGGCGGGGATTATATCGCCGCACTCCTTGAGAGAAAAATTGATAGGGATGACGTAACAGAGACTTGTGTTGTTGAGCTTATAAAACACGCCCATGACAGGCATAAAGTTTTAGTCTTTACGGCGGGGATTGAGCACTGCCAGCACGTCATGGAGAAGTTGTGTTATTTCGGCCAAGACGCAGAGATGGTTATTGGTGATACAGATACGGATGAGAGAAAAAGAATTATCGCAGATTATAAGCTTGGCAAGTTTAAATATTTAGTGAATGTCGCAGTTTTAACGACTGGCTTTAATGTTCCAGATATTGATTGCCTTTGTTTTATGCGTCCGACACGCTCACCAGTTCTCTACATCCAAACAACGGGGCGTGGCGTTCGACCCGTTTACGCAAGCGGATTTGATTTAAATACACAAGAAGGGCGTTTAGACGCTATCGCAAACTCAATTAAAAAAGATTGCATGATTGTTGATTTTGGCGGCGTGATTGATGAATTAGGCGCAATTGATACCGTTGATATTCGCAAAAAGTTTTCAGGCGTTAAAGAGGAGACAGACGAAAAAGGAGAGGCAATTTTAAAAAGATGCCCTTCTTGTGGGATACAATGCTCTGCCGCGCAGAGGTATTGCTACAATTGTTCTTATAGTTTTATCAATGAAGCCTTGAATGTTGGCGCATCAGATGGGGCTGTGACGACTTTAGACATACCACCTGAATGGGTGAGGGTTATGTCTGTATCTTACTCGAAGCATATTAAAAAAGACAACCCAGAAGCTACACCAACCATGTGTGTTGCATATGGAACAATGCGCGGAATTATAAAAGAATGGATTTGTTTTGAACATGAGGGATATGCAAAGGGAAAAGCGGCGGAATGGTTTAAGAAGCGTTTCCCACATGGAGATATTCCCAATACTATTGACTTCGCCTTAAGCTATAAATGGCCTAAGCCTTCGGATATTGAGATAAAGAAAGAAGGTAAATTCTGGAGGATTACGAATTGCAAGTTCAATGAAGTAAAAGAAGAAATTGAAGAAATAAACTATGAAGAAGTCCCCTTTTAAAAGCTAGGAAATCCGCCATTTTTGAAAATAAATAAAAAAAGTTATATTTTAGTGTTGCAATCCGCAACAGAGTATGAAATACTGTCCATATTGAACACTCACAAAATAAAGAGATTTACGCTGTAATTAAAAAGTTAGAATTGGCGATAAACATGACCTCTGACAAAAACAATCAAAAGGCCATTTTGATTGAACAGGCTAAAAAAAAATTGGCCGCAATTGAAGCAAAATTGATATAGGAGCAAATCATGTCCAACGCATTAATCTGGTCAATAATCATCACATTTTGCATCGTCTTCTGGGCGGTGGTTGTGTGTGGTGTGTTTTTAATTTTTTAGGGAGAACGAAATGACTGATATTTTTACACAAGAAATAAAAGATTTAATGAAATTAGCAACAACTGATTTTGATAAATTTTTCAAAGAAACTGAAAATGAAAATAAAGCGGATGGTAACTGCAGCAAAGCAGCAAGCTCTGGTGTAAACTCTGCTTGTTCTGCATTAGGTTATAGAGTTTGCGTAAAAGGTGATGTTGGTAATCTTTTAATGTGTTCTGAATTTGATAAAAACGGAAAGCCCTTGGGCGGAAAAGCTGACCTTGTAAATGGCGTTAAAATAAAAGCCGATACTTGGTATTCTGTGCTTGATGCAAAATGGGTGGAATTTGATTTAACCGATGGTATTTTTAGTTATGTTGTATCTGTAAAAGGCACCGTTAAAAAACTAAAAAACAGTAATGGTGAATTAAGTTATTTGGTTTCTGACGACCAAGGAAATTCCGCACATGGGAAAACTATAAAAGAAGCGCGTGATGACCTGGCTTTTAAACTAATATCAAAAGACGTTGAGCAATTTAAAAATATGCCATTAAAAACAACTAAAACACCCGCCGAATGGGCTATGGTTTATCGAGCAATCACTGGTGCTTGTCAATACGGGACTAAACAATTTATTGAGAGTAAAGACAAATTAAAAGAAAAATACACGCTTAAAGAAATAATTGAGCAAACTAACAGAGCGTATGGACATGAGCGATTTAAGGAAGTTGTGAGAGGTGCAAAATGACCATCCCAATCAACATCCGCAGTGTCGGCGCGGTTATTATTTTACTTGGTGCTTGCTTCTATATTAAATGGAGTGGTTTGGCTGAACAGTGGGGCTGGGTATGAAGCCAGATAGAGAGCCAGACGGACAATGGGGTACATTCCAAAGCTGGGTTAATTATGCCACTAGGGATATTGGTGGTATGAATGCCGCTTGTTATGACACAAAAGGACGTAAATGTAGAATTGGTGCAGATTTTATGCTTGCCGATAAAGAAGGAGCGTTTCCAGTAAGTTATTATTATGGCGAGGGTGGGCAAACTTTGGCACAACAAAGAAAATCAAAACGAGATTCTAATGCAACTTTAAAAGCTAATTTCCCATGGAGATATTAAAATGACAACACTTAGCGAATACAAAGCGATGATGGAAGGTGCTACGGATGCGCCTTGGTACGGGTTTGATGCGTCTTTCTCAAGAGAAAAAATGATTGCTTTTTCTGTTATATCAAATGATGAATCTGGTGCAAATATAGCAACAGGTGCAGATTATGAATTTGTAGTAGCTTCTCGCAACATAACCCCCTCGCTAATACGGGTTATTGAGTTGGCGGAGGAAGCTTTTGAGACGTGCGGAGTTAACATTCATGGTCAAGAATATCACGATTGGGATAAGATTAAACAAGCCCTATCCGAAATAAGAAAACTGCGGGGTTAGTGATGAATAAGCCAATTAAAATAACGGGTGACCTAAAATATATGAACGGTATTATTTTAAGCATGATGGAGAGAATAAACAAAAAAGACGGAATTAACTTGGGCTATGCAAAAAATCATCATACAGTGAAATTTACCTACAACACTGGTGAAGAAATAACAGCCCATGCTTATGAAACTAAGACAATGATTGTGATGGATTGGAGTTAAGCATGACCAACGAACTAGGAACTACCCTACAGGATATTGAGGCAAATGCGGAGAGGAAAAGGGCAATATTAAAACAACTTGATGAAATGACAAATGTCGCAAGCAATTATGCCCCTGATGCTTATTATGATTGGTTACAAGCGTCAGAGGTAGCAATCCGCAAATACATAGAGGAGAATTAAATGAAAACTTTCGACCTAACAACCCACATACTAGACCAACATAAAGTTGACTTTTGGCTATACTGTTTAGATACAGAGCCAGCTAATGATGATAACAATGTAATTTATTTTGAGGTGGTGAAATGAAACAATACCACGATGATTTTTATTATAGAAATGCTTATGATAATTACAAATATATAAAATTTATTGCTAAGCCGATACATATAGATTGTTACCCAGCCAAACACAACAAACGCATAGTAATCCGCAGGGCATTATATACGCTTGGCGTGTTAGTTGCGATATGGGGGCTGGTATGGATAACACTCTAATGAACC
>JAYVKQ010000826.1:0-3057 GCA_043768285.1 Saprospiraceae bacterium
AAATCAACACTCAATAAAAAAAACTCGAAATTCCGTTTCCTAAACCGCTTGCCAATTCATCATATTCACTGAATGATGATACTATTCTGTCACCACCACTTTTTTATTCAAAACACCATTCTCCGCCTCGATTGTTAATATATAAACCCCTTTACTAAGTCCTTGAATATCAAGCATTTGATTAGAGTAACCTATGTCAAAACGCTTCATTTCATTGATAACCACTTGACCCGCCATATTGTAAATTTTTACCACACTCGATATAGATTTTTCAGTCGTCAGAGCAATAGATAATTGACGAGCCGCAGCCGTAGGATTTGGCGAAACTGTAAAATCTGTAATGCCTTGTATCTCATTAACAGCATTGGCAGTACCCGTTGTAAAAGCATTATAATTAGAAAAAGAACCGCCCGTTTTGTACGTGCCATAGGGACGCACACGCCAATAGTATTTTTTATTAGCCACTAAAAAGCCAGAAGACGTATTGCTTGAATTGAGTATCATGTTAGAATTAGCTGTTAAAATTCGTACCGTGTTACCCAGAAAACTTATAACCGTACTAATTTCCAAAATATAGCCCGACTCTTTAAAACTACCACCTGTTACGCCAGGCACATCCGACCAATCTAAATTGATGGGCGTAAAAGAGGAAACAGTTGAATTGTGCGCAGGAGCAATCAAGTTGGCATCGGTCATAACAATTTGGGACGGAACTCTGGGGGCACTTCTAAGGTATTGTCGTCTTGAACTGTTCGTATAATCATTTATCATCGCGTTTTTCTGCATGGTCGAAAAACTTACGGTACAACTTGTTGGGAAATAGCCCATTAGATTTTTCTCATCAGGATCAACGGCAACGCAAGTAGGGTCTTTTGCAACGCCTGTATAGTTGCAAGTGCTCCAATTAAAACCCAAATTATAATCAGCAGGTGTATCACAAAAGCCATCACCTGCGGTGCTGCAATTGGCATCTGTACCCGTTCTGGCTGCATTTTCAGTTGTGATATTATCGCCCCTAAAATTCATTGTTCTTGGTGCGCAGGGTCTGGCAACTGAAGCTACAAATGGTTCGTCATCAAAACCCCTAAACGTATGTGGTAAAGAGAAAAAATGCCCTATTTCATGTTCTATCGTAGGTGTTGCGCCATTACTTACTTCATTATTGAGAACATAAATCCAGTCCGCTGTCGGAAAATAAACACCCAATTCCGTTCCGCCTTGTATAGAACCATCGCCAATAGTGCCACAGAAATAGATATTCATCGCGTCGCTTCTTTTATTGATATTAGCCGCCGAAACACCTTCAAAACTCTTAGGTTTTTCAAATAAATCCGTATTATTTATATAATTCAAATACTTAATGTAAAATTGTAATTCTATGCCGTTTCTGGCATATGTAGCATTTAAACCATCAATAAAATCCAATAATCGCGGTTCGCTGACACGCCCTACCCCACTGTTATTAGCAACAAGGTGCAAGACCATCGGCACATAAGCCACCGCGCCGCGCGTTTGGATAATATCACCATATCGCGCCCGCAATTCCATCATATTTTTATATAAAACCTCTTGGTCGTCATGGGATAAACCACAAAAGTGTTTGGGGCGAGCTTCTTGCGCCAAAATACTGAGGGGGTAAGCAAAAGACATTATTATTGTAAGAAGGAAAAGGATTTTTCTCATTTTATTTTTTAATGTATTATTGATATAAGTTATTTTATTAATTAGTATTACAATTAGCAATAATTTTAATAGTCAAAATGTACCGTCGAATTTATTCGATGGAGGCGTTGATAATTAATTATTTTGGCAAGAATTTAAGCAATTCCGCAGACGTACAAAAAAGCATCTATGCAATAGTTCTACTATCGAAAGGGCGATTGAAATCGCCCGCTATTGATAGATATGCTTGGTCAAAATCAATAGCGGGCGATTTCAATCGCCCTTTCGATGCCACCACAATGTAGATAAACAGAAACGTTGAATAAATTCGAGGAAATATTAAATTTAGTTATTCCGTCACCACCACTTTTTTATTCAAAACACCATTATCAGCCTCAATGGTCAATATGTAAACACCTTTGCTAAGTCCTTGAATATCAATCGTTTGATTAGAATAACCCATATCAAAACGTTTAACTTCATTGATAACAACTTGACCTGTTGCATTATACATTTTCACAACCCCAGATAATGATTTTTCACTCGTCAAAGCAATATTCAAACTGCGAGACGCAGCCGTAGGATTAGGCGAAACGGTAAAGTCTTTTATGCCTTGTATTTCGTTCACAGCATTGGCAGTACCTGTCGTAAAGATGCTATTACTTGTAAAATTACCACCCATTTTATACGTGCCATACGGACGGATACGCCAATAGTAGGTCGTATTGGCTTTCAAAAAACCAGCAGGGGTATTACTCGAATTAAGTGACACATTGGACGTTGTAGAAACAAGACTTGCAATATTTGAGGCAAAAGTAGCAAAAGTACTGACCTCTATCACATAACCCGATTCCTTATTCGCGCCACCTGTAACACCTGCCACATCCGACCAATCTAAATTGACAGGCGTGAAACTTGTAACAGTTGCATTATTAGCGGGTGCAATCAAAGTAGGCAAGGTCATAGCTGTTTGATTGGGTATTTGATTGCCATTGCGCAAATACAAACGCGCTACATTATTCGTATAATCATTCATAATCGCCGCTTTTTGCATAGGCGAAAAGGTTTTCGAGCAACTTGACGGAAAGTAACCCATAATATTGGATTCATCGGGGTCAACAGCCACACAAGTCGGGTCTTTAGCAATACCATTATAGTTACAAGTTGTCCACCCAAAGCCTAAATTATAGTCGGCTGGGGTATCGCAGAAACCATCGCCCGCTGTACTGCAATTGGCATCTGTGCCTGTTCTGACATAATTTTCAGTATTATATGATACCCCACTATAAAGCACTGCCTTTGGTGCGCAAGGAATAGCAGCCGTTGGTTTGAAAGGCGTTTCGTCAAAACCTCTAAATGTGTGCGGCAAAGTAAAAAAATGACCAATTTCATGCT
>JAYVKQ010000827.1:0-4943 GCA_043768285.1 Saprospiraceae bacterium
ACAGATTGCTTCGTCGTACCTCCTCGCAATGACACTTTATTTTTAAAGGAAAACCCTGTTAAACCAATTTAACCATGCGCCTACTACTCGCTCTTTTTCTACTGGCTTGCCTCAATATTTCAACCACCTCTACCCCGCCCCGCAAAGGGTCGCCCAATATCGTTTTGATATTTATGGACGATTTGGGCTATGGCGATTTGTCTTGCTATGGTGCTTTGGGCTACCAAACACCCAACCTTGACCGCTTGAGCACTGAGGGGGTACGGTTTACAAATTTCCTATCGGCACAAGCGGTATGCAGTGCGTCACGCGCCGCTTTGATGACGGGCTGTTACCCAAACCGCGTGGGCATATCGGGCGCACTAATGCCGTATAGTAAAAATGGTATCCACAACGATGAGGTGACGATTGCGGAGCTTTTGAAGCAAAAAGGCTATGCTACGAGCATTGTCGGCAAATGGCATTTGGGGTATCAAAAACAATTTTTACCCCTCCAACATGGCTTTGATGAATACTTGGGTATTCCCTACTCCAATGATATGTGGCCCGTTGGGTTCGATGGAAAACCCGCTACAATCGAGCAAAAAATGCGCTATCCAACGCTACCATTAATCGAAAACAATGATAAAATTGCTGAACTCAAAACCCTTGACGACCAAGCTACTTTGACCACGCGCTATACCGAACGTGCCGTAGATTTTATTAAAAAAAATAAGAAAAAACCGTTTTTTCTATACTTGCCGCACAGTATGCCCCATGTGCCAATTGCTGTTTCTACTAAATTTAAAGGCAAAAGCAAGCAAGGCTTATATGGCGATGTGTTGATGGAAATTGATTGGTCGGTTGGCGAAATTCTGAAAACATTGAAAGAAATAGGCGTTGAGGACAATACCCTCGTCATATTCACGAGCGATAATGGACCGTGGTTGAATTTTGGCAATCACGCGGGTTCGTCAGGCGGCTTGCGCGAAGGCAAAGGGACGAGTTTTGAAGGTGGACAGCGTGTACCGTGCATTGTGCGTTGGAAAGGGGTCATTCCAGAGGGTTTGATTTGCAATAAACTGTCTTCTACAATTGATATATTTCCTACTTTGGCGGGATTGTGTGGCGTGGCTTTGCCCAAACATAAAATTGACGGCGTAGATATATTGCCCTTGATGAAAGGCAATATGGAAGCCATACCGCGTAAATATTTTTACTATTATTATCGTAAAAACAATTTAGAAGCCGTGCGGCGCGACGATTGGAAACTGGTTTTTGAGCACCCAGGACGCACATATGAAGGGTATAAAGTAGGCAACGATGGTTTTCCTGGCGGCGCGAATGAAAATAATCCTGTGCCATTCGCCTTATATGACCTGCGCCGCGACCCCGCCGAGCGATATGATGTGCAAGCGACCTATCCCGATATTGTCGCCGAATTACAAAAAGTAGGTGAATTAGCCCGCGAAGATTTGGGTGATGATTTGACAAAACGGGTTGGGAAAAACATTCGACCCTCGGCTGTCGTAGAATAGTTTTTTTAATGGATAATTTACAATGGACAATGGATAATTTACAATCATTGATGTTCAAAAGATTTTGTTTTAAAATTAATGTATTGATTTTCAATTATTTACAATGACTTTCGACAAAGGTTTAGTAAACGTAGAATTATTTTTTTTTGAAAAAAAAAATAATTCTACGTTTACTAAACCTACGCACAAAACATTTTCATGAAATTTATCAAAACCCTTTGAACACAAATGATTTACAATGGATAATATGTTGAATATCAATTTATTATCCATTGTAAATTGTCCAATTATACTGAGGGGTATCCTTTTTCAACTCGATTTTAAAACTTAAATGATATACCTTATGACCACTTTAAAACGCATTTTATTTGCTTCTATTTGTTTGATTACCAGTCACTTAGCTTATGCACAAGAAGGTGGTAAGCAATATCAACTTGTACTCAAAAGCAACGATACGCTCACCGTTAATTTGGTGGATACCGATGAAACGAGTGTGACTGTTTTCAACATCAAAACGGGACGCAAAGCGCGCATTTCAAAAAAATCAATCATTAGTTTTAAACCGATTGATACAGTCGAAAAACCTGTTAATAATGCAGAAAAACGCAGCGAAGAAATTACAAAACTGCAAAAAGACTTTGAAAAAGGCACTGAAAAAGATGTCATCATTGTCAAAGATAATGAGGATGAGGATACCGAATATGCGCGGGTAATTACTAAAAGCAATGATACTTTGGTCGTCAAAATTGTATCGAGGAATAAAGACTATTTTACAGTCTATAACCTAAAAACGGCGCAAAACAGCCGCATTGCCATGAACGATATTTCGGGCATTGAGCGCGTTGAGAAAGAGAAAACTACCATCAAAAAAAAGACATATCATGGAATAGTTGATGTTCCAATTGATAGCTATTATTACCGTCATTCTACGCGCAATAATGTCACACCCTCTGCTTTACCATTAAAAACTGGCGAAGGTTACTATCAAAATATTTGGGCGGTTTATAATAATATTCATTTTGGTATTACTGACGAGCTATCGGCAGGGGTTGGTATGGTTATTTTTCCAGGTTTGTTTGAGGATATTGGATTGCCACTTGAGGGACATATTAAGTATGCTGGACAAGTAGCGAATAAATGGCATTTAGGTATAGATGTATTAGCCTTACATTTTCCTAAGGGTTCCAAAAAATCACGTACCGCATTTATGGGCGTGACTACTTATGGAGATAGGCGTAATAATTTATCTTTAGGCTTCGGTGTCCAATCCTTAAAATCGTCATATAGAAGTGAAAGTATGCCCTATATGACAGCGGCAAGTCAAATACAAATAGTTGATGATTTCTTTTTTGTAGGTGATGCAGGTTGGGGTTTTGGATCAGATAATTCTGGGCTAATTCTAAGCTTAGGGGTTCGTTTCAAATTCAAATCTATGTCGGCGGATGTTTTCTTTATGAATACTGATGGTAATGAAAATAGTTTAGGACTTATAGCAAGCCCTTTAAATATCGGTTTTACTACCAACTTTTGGAAAAAAGGAAATTAAGACTGTAAAAATACTGAGGGGGTATCCCTTTTTTAACTCGATTTTAAAACTTAAATGATATACCTTATGACCACTTTAAAACGCATTTTATACACGGTTATTTGCTTGATAATCAGCCATATAGCCTTTGGGCAAGAAGGTGCAAAGCAGTATCAACTTGTACTTAAAAGCAACGATACGCTCACTGTCAATCTGGTAGATACCGATGAAACGAGTGTGACTGTTTTCAACATCAAAACGGGACGCAAAGCGCGCATTTCAAAAAAATCAATTGTCAGTTTTCAACCACTTGATGTTGTAGGAAAACCGACTGATGCCGCCCAAAAAACACCTGAAGAAATTACAAAACTGCAAAAAGACCTTGAAAAAAGTGCGCAAAAAGAGGCAGAAAAAGAGGTGATTGTCGTCAAAGACAATGACGATGAGGACACCGAATATGCACGAGTAATTACAAAAAATAATGATACCTTAGTCGTTAAAATTGTGTCGCGGGATAAGGTAAATTTGACAGTTTATGATTTGAAAACGAGACAAAATAGGCGCATTGCTTTAAGTGATATAACGAGCATTGAGCGTGTCGAAAAAGAGAAATCAGCTATTGTGAAGGAAAGTGAAAAAGAGATTACAACCACACCGACTAATAGCAAATACTACCGCTACTCTACCCGAAACAATGCAACACCGACCGCTTTTCCATTAAAAGCGGGCGAAGGCTACTATCATAATATGTGGATTTTTTATAATAATGTTCACTATGGATTAACCGACCATTTATCAGCAGGGTTTGGTTTATTCATTTTGCCAGGATTATTTAATAATGACGGTATTCCGATTGGTGGACATATCAAATATGCGGGACAAGTAGCCGATAAATGGCATTTGGGTATAGATGTATTAGCCGCAAATTTTCCATTCAACAATCGAAGTTTACGCACTACACTCATGGGCGTAGCGACGTATGGCGATAGGCGCAATAATTTATCGTTGGGCTTAGGCGTATTGCGCTATAAAACGTTTTTTAGAACTGAACGAATACCTTACGTTACGCTCGCGGGTCAAGTGCAAATAGCGGATAATTTCTTTTTCGTGGGTGATGCTGGCGTTGCTCTCGGCGCAAATGATGACTTAGGGCTTATTCTTAATCCGGGTGTTCGTTTCAAGTTTAAAAGAATGTCGCTCGATGTATCGTTTGCGCGTTTGGGCAGTGATGGTGATGGAATTGTATTTCCTATACCTATTATTGGTTTTACGGCAAGTTTTGGAAAAAAGTAAGATACGGTAAAGTGTGAATAACAACATGGTTGAATTGATTATCTCAAATACTGAAAGGATTAAATATGAATAGCTAAATAATTGATATTCAACGCCTTCGGAGTTGTTGTTTCTATTCATATATTGTCCTATTCATATTTAATCCCTTCGGGATTTGTGACCAACTCATTCTTTCACTGTTACTAAAAACGCTCAAAATACTGAGGGGTATGATTATATGCAAGCAATAAAAAAAGCTATCCACGATGGATAGCTTTTTTTGTTTTACAATTCATAACTATTTGAATAAGTAGGTAGATGTAAATAATCGACAATTTGATTTTTCATAGTACACTGATAATGAATATATTACAAGTCGTACATCGTACATTTACTTAACAGTAATTTAGAAAATATTTTTTTCAGATATTATCCATTAAAAAAATTACTTCGTACCGTTGTATGTTACTTGTATCATTTCGGGCGAATTAGCCTCGTGGGTTATCATTTGGATATAGAGGTTGTTTTTGCCGCGCAATGTAATAGTGCCTGAAATAATCTCGTAATCCAAACATTTGGTATCGGTCACTTTCACAATTGTATCATTCACCACAGTACCATTTAAGGTA
>JAYVKQ010000828.1:0-17920 GCA_043768285.1 Saprospiraceae bacterium
TTATAAAAAATTTCCAATTTTTTATAAAAAGAAAATCAAAAACAGCCCCCCGTCTTGCCAAGCATGAAAAACTTATCTTAGGTTTCTTAAAGTGCCAAAATAGAATTAAGTAAGTAGATGTAAATAATTGCCAATTTTATTTTTCACAATATACTGATAATCATTTCATTATAAGTCTTCATACTTCTGTTATCATACTTCTAATTACTTTCTGATTAAACGTATCTGTCCATTTTTGGATAACATTTTTCAATGAATCACCAACATTCCTTACTTTGTCAATAGGTGTTGTTCTTGCACACAAATCTTTTTTTGAATCTTCGTAAAACAAAATTAAGAAAGATTTTTTTTATCCCTAATTTATCTCACACAATCAAAAATTTCAACAAAAATCAATGGATTGACAAGCGACCATTCTAATGGATTGCCCCCTCAGTATTGGTGCATTTTTTTAAGCATAAATCATTTAAAAATGCTAATTTTGCAGCTTATTTTTTTTTTGAAAATTCTACTTTGGCACTTTAGGTTTGTTTTTCATATTTGGCATGAAAGCGGGTTGTTTTTTTTATTTTTCAAATACTAAAATGCAAGAGTAGAGTTAAGTAGTTTCAATTTATAAGATATGTTATACGATAGCAATCCAACCATAGAAGGCATCATCGGTGCTGGTAAAAAAATGGAAGAAGACCGCCAAGGAGAGGTTTTGTTCAAAGAGTTTGACGCTGTAGAAGCCGCCAAGGGAGCGAAACATTTTTACATAGAAAGCTATGGCTGTCAGATGAATTTTAGCGATTCGGAAATCGTGGCTTCTATATTGAGTGAGGTCGGTTATCTCCCTACGCGTCGCATGGATGTTGCTGATTTGATATTAGTCAATACTTGTTCCATTCGCGAAAAAGCGGAAGATACAGTACGCAAACGCCTTCGCGTGTTTGAAAAAGAGAAAAAACAAGGCTCTTTGGTAGGCGTATTGGGTTGTATGGCAGAGCGTTTGAAAGCGCAATTTTTGGAGCAAGAGAAATTGGTAGATTTGGTAGTCGGTCCCGATGCGTACCGGTCACTACCCGATTTGATTAATACGGCAGAAGATGGCGAAAAAGGTATCAATGTCTTTCTATCTCGTGAAGAAACCTATGCTGATATTGCGCCTGTGCGCTTGGACAGCAATGGCGTTACGGCATTTATCAGTATTATGCGCGGTTGCGACAATATGTGTTCTTTCTGCGTTGTGCCTTTCACACGCGGACGTGAGCGTTCACGCGACCCCCTCAGTATTGTAGCCGAAGCGCGGGATTTATTTGAACGCGGATATCGTGAAGTGACACTTTTAGGTCAAAATGTGGATTCATATAAATGGAAAGCCGAAGGCAATGAGCCTTTTGATATGGGTAATGGACAGACCATTGCGGGTGATGAAGTATTTAATTTTGCTCAATTATTAGAAGTAGTCGCGCAAATCAACCCCGATTTGCGAGTGCGTTTCTCAACTTCACACCCAAAAGATATAACAGATGAGGTTTTATATACCATGAAAAAATATGAGAATATATGCAAATATATTCACTTGCCCGTTCAAAGTGGCAACTCTCGTATTTTGAAATTGATGAACCGCACCTATAACCGCGAATGGTATATGGATAAAATCAATCGCGTGTATGATATTATGCCAAATTGTGCCATTTCGAGTGACGTTATTGCGGGTTTTTGTAGTGAAACGGAGGAGGAACACCAAGATACGTTATCTGTCATGGAGTTTGCTAAATATTCTATGTCTTATATGTTTTTCTATTCAGAACGCCCTGGCACACCCGCCGCTAAAAAATTGGTGGACGATATTCCATTAGACATCAAGACGCGCCGATTGAACGAAATCGTGCGTTTACAAAATCATATATCCCTCCAACACAACAAAGTGGATATTGGCAAAACTTTCAAAGTATTGATTGAAGGCAATTCTAAAAAATCGGAACATGATTTTAAAGGTAGAAATACACAAAATAAAATGCTCGTTTTTCCCAAAATAGAAGGCTTGAAGGCAGGCGATTATTGTTTTGTAAAAGTCAGAGAAGTGAATAGTGCAACTTTGATTGGTGATGTTGTCACTTCGGTTTGATATATTTCTTAGGTAAATAGATAAAAAAAGTCTTACTCAATGAGTGGGACTTTTTTTTATCTATACTTGATTATTAATGCGAATAATGGATTCAAAGCCAATAAATCCGATAGGATTTGTACGTTTATAGACAATATATTTGAAGAAAGTAAAACGAATCCGTAGGATTCGCACGTTATACACGCATTTACGTGCGAATCTTACGGATTCAATGGCAAAGGCGTATCAATCTATTCTATAAATGTACAAATCCTATCGGATTTATTAAGTTTGAACACATTGCATTATCAATTTTTCACAAACGATTTTGTTACAAAACGTCCTTTTTCATCAAAGGCTTTTATAAAATAAAGACCTGACTTGAAAGAAGCCGTTGATATATTCTGTGTATTTTTTGATGTCAAAATTTCACGCCCTTGCACATCAAAAACCTGTACAATACTGAGGGGGGTAGCGGTTTCGATATTAAGCACATCATTTGCGGGGTTAGGATAAATATTCAACGCCCATGCGCCAATGTCTTGGGTTTTTGTTGTTGTAAAATCCGTTAGTTGAAGATACCATACACTGCGCCCGTGCGTGAAAAGGAACAAAGTGCGGTCATTCACCCGTAGTTTCATTTCATATATAGCTACATTGGGTACACGCGTCTCCTTAACCCATGTTTTCCCGCCATCATTCGTAATATATAAACCAAATGCTGTGGCTGCATATAGCACACTATCAGGGCGGTCTGGATGCGCTTGCACTTGATAGACGGTTAGGCGAGCAGGCAAATTGCCTTGTAAGTCCGTCCATTCTGGATTGGCAGTATTGGCTTTTGTCACTTTATATATACGTGGGCTGTTCGTTTGGCTCGTCAAACCAACGTACAATATCGTTGCATTTTTAGGTTGAAAGGATATGTTACCCCATGCATCATTTTTAATAGCCGCAGGAACACTGGTTCTTAAATCTACGAAGTCGCTATCCGCAGTAGTGGCTTTTGCTGCACTATCTATTCTATAAAAACAATTTGCGCCACCAATATATACGCTCGGATTAGTGTTATCAGATACTCCAATAGCCTGAATACTCGAAATAGTGCTGGTGTGCATACGCTCCCATTTTGTACCTGTATTCAAGGTGCGCCACAAGCCTTTATTGGTTCTGTAATACAATTGATTGCCGTTTGCTGGGTTTATTTCATAAAGGTTAATAAAATTTACGCCTTCGGCAACTGCAGTAGTGGGCGTAATACTCCCAAAATTTGCTGTTGATTGAAAATTTAAAGTACGATTAACAACGCCATTTTGTATAGACGCATAAGCTAAATCAGCATCTTGTTGGCTGACATGAGCAAAGCCACCGTCAGCACCCTGAATTTTAGTCATCGTATTACCATTGTATCGCCAAGAGCCATTATCTTGCGTACCACCTACGGCTATTTTGCCAGTTGGCGCATAATTGCCACCGTAAAATTGAGTTGTAGAATAGCCTCTGCTCGCATTGGTGGTCGCATTTGTACCCCAATCACCTTTATAGATACCACCATCATTGCCAGCAAAGAAAAAATTACTGTTACCAATCGGTGTGATTACATGATTGTCAGAGTGACCAGAATTATATGAACGCCACGTTTTACCTCCATCACCACTGATTTTACTATTAACTGACCCTATCACAACGGCATTAGTATCCGTAGGGCTAACGCCCAACATGAGGCAATAAGAAGTATAAGTTGGTCCAATACGTCCATTATTAACATTGCTACTATCGCTCCTAAAAACCCAATTTTTACCGCCATCAAAACTTCTATATATCCCCATATTGGCATCTTGGTCATCATATCTTGGACTACCAAATAGGGCAAATACTGTTTGTGGAAACGCTTTGCAATTGGCTAAAGCAATGCGCCCTACGGCAGATGGCGGAAAATCAACATTACTAATTTGGGTAAAAGTGCGTCCGTCAGGTGCGATAAAAATACCACTCCCTTGTACCGTTGCTAAGGCGTGACCATCTGGGAAACTGATAATACCTGATATATTACCTGCCAATATCTTTGTCCATGTATCTCCTGCATTGGTCGAAATATATAAGCCGTTATAAGTAGCAGCATATATGATTGCATCTTTATTGGGGCTGTGGGTTAAAAAATTCACGCGCGTCATATCATTAACCCCCTCAGTATTTTTGAGCAAATTGAAGGTTTGACCACCATCGGTGGACTTAAAAATACCTACGCCGAAGGGTTGTCCACTATTGCGATTTTCGCCTGTGCCGTAATAAATTTCGGTAGGTTTTACGGGGTTTTGGGCAAGGCAAGTCACTGAAAGATTGGAAGCAGCATCGTTAATAGCTGTCCAATTTTGCCCTGCATCATCGGAACGCCACAAACCGCCCGATACGCTACCAGCAAAAATACGGTTGTTGTCGCGCTCATCTACTAAGATGGCACGGGTGCGCCCGCCCTGTGTGGTTGCGGTTGCCAATTGCTCAATAGAAGCAACTGAACTGATACCTCGCGTTGCCAAGCGTTGGCTTTGCCGAAGGTCGTGTTGATACCAGTCTAAATGCAATCGAGAAGGGACTTCGCCGTTTTCATCTTTATGTCTATCAAACCATTGTTGATAGTAACCAGGGTGTTCGTTTTGGCTAAATGCTGTATTGGGTAACAAGGGAAAGAGAAATAGAGCGCAAATAAGGTAAGCAAAATACTTTTTCATTGTAAATTGTGATGGTTTAGATGAAATTAAGTTTGTTAAAAATTAATCCGTTGACAAAGTTAATGATGTCTGATGTAAAATAAAATTATAGGGTCAAAAATCATACTTTTTCTTATGAATCATCGTTAAAACATTTATCAATTTTCATCATTAAATATTAGATTTTTCCATAATTTCATATGAAAAACTTTTTGTGTATTTGTATTATGGCTATACTTTTTAGCCAATGCAGCAGTGTCGAAATTAAAGAAACAAAAGACGAAGCGGGTCGCGTAGTAGAACGGTATGCCGTTGATAAAAAAACGAAACTCAAAGATGGGTTGCACGAAACCTTTTTCACTTCGGGTGGCAAGTCGGAAGAGTCGCGCTACGAAAATGGTGTGATGCGGGGTGAGCAAATTTTTTATTACGAAAATGGGCAAATCCAAGAAGTACGTAATATGGATGCAAATGGCAGTTTCTCGGGTGCTTACAAATCCTATTTCGACAATGGGGTACTGAAATCTGAGGGTCAATACGCCAACGGTTCGATGGACGGCAAGTGGAAGTTTTTTTATAAAAGTGGCAACGTCAAAGAAATTGTTTATTTTAAAAACAATACGGAGAATGGTCCTTTTGTAGAGTTTCACGAAAATGGCAAAATGAAAGCCGAAGGCACATATGCCAATGAGCGTGAAAATGGCTTACTCAAAATATATGACGAAAAAGGAGAGTTGACCAAACAAATGCAATGCGATAATGGCGCGTGCTTTACAACTTGGCGCAGTGATTTAGCCAAAGATACTGGAAAAAAGTTGTAAGTTTGCAAAGCTCATTTCACTAAACTTTATAGACACTGGTAATCTGGTTAAATTGTAAATTGTATATGATTGAATTTCAACGGTTTGTACTCGATAATGGATTACGTGTAATTCTCCATGAAGATAACAGCACGCCTTTAGTGGCTGTCAATGTTCTATATGATGTGGGTAGTAGAGACGAAAACCCAAGTAAGACAGGTTTTGCCCACTTATTTGAACATTTGATGTTTGCAGGGTCAAAAAATGCTAAGGATTTTGATACGCCCATACAGCAGGCAGGTGGCGAAAATAATGCCTTCACCAATACCGATATGACCAATTTTTACGCCACCGTTCCTGCCGAGAATGTAGAAACACTGTTGTGGTTAGAAAGTGACCGTATGCTTGCTTTAAATATAAACAAACGTTCGCTTAATGTACAGCGCAAAGTAGTCGTTGAAGAATTTAAAGAAACAACTATTGATGAACCTTATGGCGATATGTGGCATCATTTGAGTGCTTTGACGTATAAAAAGCACCCCTATCGTTGGCCCGTTATTGGCTTAGAGCCTGACCATATTGCACAAGCCACACTGGAAGATGTTCAAGACTTCTATCAAAAATTTTATGTCCCTAATAATGCGATATTAGTAGTATCCGGCAATTTGTCAAAGGCTGGAAATACTGAGGGGGTACGCCAGAGAATAGAAAAATGGTTTGGTGCTATTCCGAAAGGCGATGTACCACCCCGTCAGTTACCGAAAGAACCGGCACAGAAAAAACTTAAAAGACAAGTCTTGGAAGCACCGGTACCTCTTGATGCTTTGTTTATGGCTTTTCATACACCTTCACGCCTTGACCCCGATTATTATGCAGTTGATTTGATGACAGATGTTTTGGCAAATGGCTCTTCTTCACGTTTTTATCGAAAATTGCTAAAAGAGAAACGCCTTTTTTCGGAAATAGACTGCGCCCAAGCGGGTTATTTAGACCCCAGTTTGGTCATTATAGATGGCAAACCAACTGAGGGAGTATCGCTCGAAGCGACCGAAACCGCCATTTGGGAAGAATTAACACTGCTCAAAAATGAACCTATTGACGCACAAGAATTGCAAAAGCTAAAAAACAAAATCGAAAGCCAACAAGCATTTAGCGATGCCGCTGCTTTGAGCAAAGCCATGAACTTAGCATATTTTGAGCTTTTGGGGGATGCCACTTTAATAAATACCGAAATGTCTAAATATAATGCCATTACAGTTGCCGATATTCAGCGTGTAGCAAGGATAGTTTTTACAGAATCAAACTGTTCAGTTTTGTATTATAAAGCGATAAAGGAAAAAGTTGTTTAGCCGTTTAATTCAGCCTTTTGGATAAAGTCAATTTATTTTTTTAAAAACGACTCAACATACTATAATTTTTTCTAATTTTGCACCCACATTCATTAGAAAAATATCAAAGGCGTGGGGTTTTTAAAATATCTACACAATATTACAATACTATGTTGCTTTTTGGGCGCAAGTGTTACAGTACAAGCACAAGCAGATAGCTCAAAAAGGAGTGCTGCCCCTAATACCCAGACAACGCCCACAGGTAGCACTACACAAAGTACAAATATCTCAACGGGAACAACCGTTGCACCAATAGAAGTTCCCTTAAATACATATGAGAATCGTCCCAAACGCCGTCTACGTCGTTTGACAGCCGATGATTCAATGCGCATTGCTTTAGCAAAACAAGATTCTACACGCAGGGCTGATTCGATAATACAAGCTAACGCCGCGCTAAACCCCGCCACTTTGGGTAACTTTACAAACACACCAACTGTTGTTGTAACACCTGAAGTACCTATGCTCCAAAACTCAGATAATCCATTTGATATACTTAGAGGGGGGAACGCCAGCAACGATACAGCTGTTCAGATATCCATATCGCCAACGCCTTCTATACCAGCAGCTGGACCAAGCCTGTTAGATAAACAAACTTATTCTAAAAATTTTCTTTTTTGGATCTTCCTTGTAACACTAACATTCATGGCTTTTGTAGTGGCTAATGCGCGCTATATGATACGCGATGCATATAGTGCCGTCTTAAATAACAATGCCCTTCGTCAAGTATATAAAGAACCTATTGGTTGGGGAAATATTGCTTATTTGGCACTATACGGTTTATTTTGGATAAATGTAGGCATTTTAGCATTCTTATTGATGTCTCATTTTAATATCAAATCACCATACAGTCAATTTCTAACATTATTGATGTGTGTAGGTGGGGCAGCTACCACTTTTTTGATAAAACACACTGCACTATATATTATTGCTAACGTTTTTCCAATCGAAAAAGAGATAAAAACATATAACTTCATCATATTGACTGCGGGTACAATATTAGGCTTAATACTTATGCCACTCAATATTTTTATTGCTTATACGTCTTCGGGGTTGAGCGAATTATTTATCTATGTTGCGGCAGGAGCAATCGCACTGGTCTATTTGGTACGTTCCTTGCGCAGCTTAACGATTGCAAGTCCGTATATTATTGAAAACAGGTTTCACTTTTTTTTGTACCTTTGTGCTGTCGAAATCGCGCCATTGATGATTTTGGTTAAACTAATTTCAAATGGGATAAGCTAAAGGTAGCACTATTAGAAACATCTTTATTTAATTTTATTAACAAATCATAAGCATGTCTGCAACTGCCAACGCGGAAATTGAGCAATTTAAGAAAGTAAAAAGCATTTTGGTCACGCAACCAAAACCTCTGGTGAAGTCACCTTATTTCGATTTGGCTCAAAAGTATAACATACAAATTGATTTTAGAGAATTTACACACGTAGAAGCTTTGGATATTAAAGAAGTACGCCGCCAAAGAGTGAACCCTTCTGAATACTCGTGTGTTATTCTCAATTCAAAAAATGCCGTAGATCACTTTTTCCGCTGTTGTAAAGAAATGCGCATCACAATGTCGGAAGAAACTAAGTATTTCTGTTTAACAGAAACTATTGGCAATTATCTTCAAAAATTCATAGTTTATCGCAAGCGCAAAGTGTTTATTGGTAATAAAGTCATTGATGATTTAAAAAACTACTTAGTTAAACACCGCGATAAAGAAACTTTTTTGTTGCCATGTTCTAATTATGGAGCCAAAGATGTGACCAAATATTTAGATAGCGTAAATGTGAAGTATCAAGAGGTGATAATGTATCAAACAGTCAGTAGTGATTTAACCGATTTGAGTGATGTCACTTACGATGTTATCATCTTTTTCACACCACAAGCGATTGTTTCATTATACGAAAACTTTCCAGATTTTTCTCAAGAAGAAACGCGCATTGCCGTTTCGGGCAACCAAACAGCACAAGCTGTGAAAGAACGAGGATTGCATATTAATATTCAGCCATCAAGTGCCGCACCATCTATCACAACGGCATTAGATAATTACATAAAAGTAGCTAATAAGCAATCATAACTGTTATTGGGGATAATAAATAAGAAACAGCCTCAAAGGATATCATCCTTTGAGGCTGTTTCTTTGGGGATATATCACTTCGTATGGGTTATATGTTCGGGGGAATTTAGAATTTTTCGGCATGTTTCATTTGTCGGTTTACAATTTTTTGATGTGTGAACAGATTTAGGGTAAGTTTTTTTAGAAAGAGTAAACTACTTTTTAAATAAAATGAAACATCCTAATTTTTCCAGATATTAGCCAACCTTACCCCTATCAGTATTTTTACGACAAATCATAACCTTTCAGGAAAGGTCGCCAATTTCACCGCTTTACCAAACCTTTTTTGGCTTATGCGCAAAGCTCCAGTTTCGGTATAGCGTTGATTGTTTACAAAAGAGTGACCCCACATAATTTCTTCTTTACCAAAGTATGAAAACTCCTTGAATACAACACGGTGGTGGGCTTCATCGAAGAATTTAATTTGCACAAATAATTCCATCTTACTATTCTCAATATCCTCCTGCGTGATACCTTTCAAAGGGCTTTTGTCGTCAATTTGATGCACAACTGTCCACGGCACGGCAAGGAAAGGAATACGTTTTCTGAATAAAAATAGTTGATAAAAACGTTTTTTGTAACGACCATCTACGATTTCCAACTTTATCAAATCCATTGTCACTTCTACATCTACTATCTTATTATCATATTCATTCGTGAGCATAAATTTCAAACCATAGCCTTCTTTGAATGTGTCAAAAATTGCCACGTCTGATAGTCGAACTTCCACACGCGGTTGAGTGAATTTGGTATAAAAAAGACCCGTCACGATAGCAAAAAACATCAATCCTGTAAACGATTCAAAAGCAGCGATGATATTCCCAGCCATACATTCTGGAAATATATGCCCATAACCAACCGTCGTAAATGTCTGCGTACTAAAAAAAAATATATCCGCTATTTCTTCAAAAAAAGTTGGGTGTTCTTTGAAATTACGCAAACAATGAACACCGCCAAACACAAAATAGAATATAGAAAAAATAATATTCAAAACGATGTAAGATACCAAAGCAAAACCGAGAATACGCTGCCACGAAGCCGTAATAAGGTAGTTATAGAGCCGTTGCGACCCTATAGTCCCTTTATGAATGTTCAACGCCCCATCACGGTTGAGCAAGCGGGATGGGTGATTTTTAGGCTTTGGTTTCTCCATTATTTTTTCTTAAATTCACTTAAATTGGTTGATATACTCAAATGGTTTATGCCTCCAGCTACGTGTTGCCGCCCTAATCCGTAATCCAATCGAAAGCGGCTTATCTTAAACCCAACACCCATCGAAAATCCTGAAATGCTACGCAAGTTATTGATATTCAACTCTTTACGTACCTGATGGCTATATCCGACACGCAAGCGGAAATTTTCATTTTTACCAAATACGATTTCGCCGCCCGCATTGATATGTCTAAAAAAATTGTCTAACTCTTGCGATAAGCGGCTCGGTTGTGTGGGTGCTTCGCCCAAAAGCGTGATTTCATTTTCTAAAGGGCTATCGTAGCGCATTTGCCATCGGTTCAAATCATGGAGCAATACCGAAAAGCGAAACGGAGCTTTGTTCAATTTTTTAGTAAATCCAACTTGCACATCTAAAGGCAAATCTTCTTTTCTACCTGCATAATTGGATAACTGAGTGCCTATATTGCGAAAAAGTATCGTTGCCCCAAATTTTTTATCCTTATCCCAATAAGCACCCGCCAAATCTGCCGCCACGCCCGTAGCCGTGTAGGTTTCTAATTGAGAGGAAATAAATTTCAGGTTCACTCCTGCTGATAAGCGTTCATTGATTTGTCGCCCGCTACCAACAGTTATCGCATATTCGGCTGCCTTGAAAGTGCCTTGTATATTCCCAAATTCATCGGCTTGCTTAAAAGTACCGTAATTAATAAATTGAATACCACCTTGAAACGTCATTTTCAATTTATCCAACGCATAGCCATATCCGAAATAGCCGGTCGATATTTTACCCAATAAAAAATCATGATTGTAGGAAAGGGCATTGTGCATTGAGCTGTTCAATAAGGCAGGGTTTTGATAGGCAAAGGCAATATCATCATCGCGGAGCGCAATTTGGCTTTTGCCCAAGGCTGTTTGTCGTGCCGAAGGTGATTGCTGCAAAAAGGCAAAAGTGTAATTACCCCCAATCTGAGAAAAGGCAGTAACAATGCTAAAAATACTGAGGGGTAGAAGAAGTAATTTTTTGTTCATATATTTTGGTATTTGAAAGTACATATCTATCGGCTACAACGGTTAGGCAAAATTAGATATTGTCTATACTGTATGTATATTTATTCTAAAAAAATTTCTTACCTCATATCCTTTAAGTATCCCTTATAAGATTTATCGCTAAGTTTAAGAAGGTTTCGGAAACCACCGCTTTGATTTTAACAAGTTACTCTTTCATCTTTACGAAATAGGTCTTTTTCTAAATATCCTAAAGGCATTTTTTCATAAATAATAGGGCATTAAAGGTAAAATATTCACGTAAAAGAAATATTAAAATATTGTAAAAATATATACTATATAAAAAAATTCATCTTTGATTTTACAATAAAAACTAAAAAATTGATTATCAATATTTTAAACTTATAAAATAATCACATATGTAACATAAATATGTTATTTTTTGTGTATCTTTTTGCAATTTTGTGCGTGAAAATAATTGTATTGTTCAAATAAGAAGTTAAATCTGTTAATGAAAATCAAATGTTTATTGATATTCAGATATTAAGCACTTTCTTTGAGGTATCAAAAAATTGAAGGCGTTAATTTTAGTTAAAAAAGAAATATTTGTAAATTTTATTGATGTTTTACAAAATATTATTTCTCAATAAGTTATGATACATACCCCTCAGTATTTTGATGCCCAAAGCCAGTAGAAAACAGATTATTACAACCTAATACCGACACAAAAAATTGTAAATCCATAACATATCACCTATTTCCAAAATGGCTTGGCAGCACAAGCCACCAAAAACGTTAGGCTCATGGCAGATATTTTTTTACACTTCAAAAACAAATTTGCCCGCAATCCCGAACTGATTGCGAGTGATCCGCTGGTGCATCAGTCCCTTGAACGTACTTATGACGAAGAAATTGATTACGAACAATGGAAAGACTCTAACTCGCGGCTGGCTATTTTAGATTGGTTACGCGACCAATTTATGGTGCAGGTATCTGCGCCTCACAAAACACATGATGGTATTGACTTTTTTAGCTCAAGTAACACCAAAGGTTTTACAATCCATCCAGCATTAACCCGTTTTTCGGATAACAACGTGAAACACTTATTTAATTATCTGAAAGAGCAACTATCACGCGCTGATTATAAAGTTTCTCTTTCCGATAGTCGCATCTACGGACGTGGGTTTTGGAATGAAACCAATCAGCGACACATTCTAAAGCCGCTTCGTGAAGAACCAGAGGAATTTACGCAAGTGATACTCGAATTGACGTTAAAAAACGAAAGTTTGGTCAATCTTAAAGTAACCGCTTGCATCCCAAACACCGATTTTCCGCGTTCTACGGATGATTTTGTTGCTTTAATGGAAACATTATTGGTTTAAATAAAACATCTCAAACGCCGATTTAACTTTTTCTACCACACCGACTTGCCCCCGTAAGTCGGTGTTTTTTTTATTTTTTTGCCCCATAATCTACTACCAAATGACAAAACGCCTTAATACCCAACACAAAACCACTCTCGTCTATATAAAAATCAGGGGTATGATGCGGTGCTACTTCAACCGCTGCTTTCCCTTTTGGCATACCACCCAAACTGAAAAACAAGCCTGGAATTTTTTCTTGATATTTGGCAAAATCTTCTGCCGCAGTGGTGGGCAATTGCATCCGTATATTGTTTTCACCTGCTACTTCTTCCAATGAGGGATACATTTTTTTTGTCAAGGCTGGGTCATTGTAAGTGACAGGATTGCCTATTTCGATAGTCAATTCGGCAGTTGTGCCCGACGCTTCCGCTATATTGGTGACCAATCGGCGCATATTGTCATGTACTTCTTTCTGGATTTTTGGGTCGAGTACGCGGATAGTACCCATCATTTTGGCTTCCTCTGGGATAATATTCTCCCTCAAACCTGCTTGAAACATACCTACTGTTATAACCACTGGCGATTCCGTCAAGGGGGTCATGCGGCTCACTATTGTTTGCAATCCCATAACAATTTGAGAACCCACCACAATAGGATCAATGCCGCCCCATGGCATCGCGCCATGCGTCTGTTTCCCTTTAACGACAATAGAAAACCTATCTGAACTGGCTTGTGAGCCACCCGCCCTATAGCCTATCGAACCTGCAGGGGCTTGGGCTGCCATGTGCAATCCAAATATGGTTTCCACTTTCGGGTTGTCCAACACACCTTCTTTTATCATATCACCTGCACCACCTGTTTCGCCTTTGGGTGCGCCCTCCTCGGCGGGTTGGAATACGAAAACTACTGTTCCCGCTATATCTTTTTTAGCTTGCGCCAATACTTCGGCTGTTCCCATCAATATTGCCGTGTGGCAATCGTGACCACAAGCGTGCATTACACCCGTTTCTATGCCATTAAATGTAGTTCGGGCTTTGGATTTGAATGGTACATCTGTTCTTTCCGTTACGGGTAAGGCATCAATATCTGCCCGAAGTGCCACTGTTGGTCCCGCTTTCCCCCCTTTCAAAATGCCGACTACGCCTGTTTTAGCTACACCCGTTCTTACGTCCAAACCCAATGCTTTGAGGTGTTCGGCAATAACTTTTGCAGTGCGGGTTTCTCTATTCGATAGTTCAGGATTTTGATGAAAATCGCGCCGCCACGCTACCACTTTGGCTTCAACGCCATGCGCCAATTCGTCTAATTTCTTTTTTAAAGCGACATTGGGGTCTTTTTGTGCCACCATGGGCAATGTGCAAACCATAGTGCACACGAAAGCAATACCCCTCAGTATTTTGGACATTTTTATGCTGTTCTTCATTTTTGTATAGTTGATTTTTAGAAAAATAATACCTCAACCTTGTTTTATATAATCAGTTAGCGAGCCTCTATGCGTACGCCTAATATTTAGCTTTCTATCTTCAAAATAACGCTTTAAGGCAAATTTTGAAGAGGCAAATGCAATATCTTTCCACGGTATGTCGGCTTCCGTAAACAATTGAATTTCAGAGCTTTCGGGCGTAATGCTATAATTGGTATCGTCCATTTGCACCAAATAATGTAGGTGTACTTGATTGACAGGCACTACGCTGAAAACGGTATGTAAACCCAATACAGTCACCCGTCCGTTGGTTTCTTCCCACATTTCGCGCACAGCTCCTTGTTCAGGGTCTTCTCCGTTTTCCATAAACCCGCCAGGAATATTCCACAAACCAAATTGCGGCTCAATAGAACGCCGACAGAGCATCACCTTATCTTCCCAAATGGGCAAACAACCAACTATGACTTTTGGATTGACATAGTGTATGGTCTTGCATTGTTTACAATGAAAACGAGGTAAGTGTTCTCCTTCAATATCACCAAAATGGACGGTATTACCGCAATGTGAACAATAATTCATTTTAATTGAATGGTTATTACTGTTAATTGTATATTTTTGAAGGCGAATTTACACATTCATAAACGAAATACAGCTATGGAAACGATGAATTATAAATGATGAACGATGAATTAATAAAGTGTTGAAAATCTATGCTTAAAAATTTCAAAATTGGTACTTAATTTTTTAAAAATTCCCATACTATAATTATTAGAGAATAAATCAATGAAAATGAAAATACCTACTCTAATTACGCTTCTCTTATGCACCACAATACTATCTGCGCAAACCCAAACGTGGTTACGCATCAACAATATCGGCTACTTGCCTACTGATATAAAAGTCGCCGTTTTAGTCACCAAAGACCCCAATTTATCTATTAAAAATTTTGAATTATGCGATGCATTGACGGATAAAATAGTGTTTTCTTCTTCAAAAATACAGAAGTATGATGAATGGGGCGCATTTAAAAAAGCTTTTCGTTTGTCTTTTTCTGGCTATCAAAAAGCGGGGGCATACTATATTAAAGTGGGGGCTATCAAGTCTCCTATATTCAGAATTGCCGCAGATGTATATGATGGTACAGCTGATTTCCTACTGCGCTATATGCGACAACAACGCTGTGGCTACAATCCTTTTTTACGCGACTCTTGTCATACAGGCGGTGGGTATATCGTATATGGCGATAGTACATCGAACTATCGCAACTTAGCTCCTTACCCCATATACGGCGGTTGGCACGATGCTTCCGATTATTTACAATATGTAGCAACAACGGCTACAGCTACTTTCCAAATGCTATTCGCCTACGAGCAGACCCCCTCAGTATTTGGCGATAATTTTCAAGCCAATGGGTTGGTGGGGTCGAATGGCATACCTGATATATTAGACGAAGCCAAATGGGGTTTGGATTGGTTGATATTGATGAATCCCGAAAAAAATGTACTGTTCAATCAAGTTTGTGATGACCGCGACCATCGGGGTATGCGTATGCCCAATCGAGATACTTTTTCCTATGATATTGTTGGCAACAAAGCAAGACCCGTTTATCGCGTCACGGGCGAGCCACAAGGTTTGGGTAAATATAAAAATAGAACAACGGGCGTTTCTTCTACGGCGGGTAAATTCGCGGCTGCATTTGCAGCAGGTGCACGGATTTTGATGCAATATTATCCAAAACTGGCTGATACACTACAACAAAAAGCTATTGAAGCTTACGCATATGGCAAAACGGATACAGGTGCTTGCCAAACTGCGCCCAAAGGTGCGCCATATTTTTATGAAGAAGATAACTGGGTGGACGATATGGAATTAGCCGCAAGCCAATTGGATAGGTTAGACATTAATGATCCTTATTATCATAGAGAAGCAAAAAACTATGGACGTGCAGAAGTTATTACGCCGTGGATAGGTGCTGATACAGCGAGGCATTATCAATGGTATCCTTTCGTGAATTTAGGGCATTACTATATTGGAAAAACTGAAACTGTTACCGATTTTGCAGATAAAAATGATACAGAATTTAAAAGTTATTATAAAAACGGTATTAAAAAATTACTGGGACGAAGTAAAAACAACCCTTTCAAAATCGGCACGCCTTATATATGGTGTTCCAATAATTATATGTCGGCAGCCATTACGCAAATGAGTTTGTTTAGGAAAATGACGATGGATACATCATTTGCCGAATTGGAAGCAGCTCACCGCGATTGGCTACTTGGCTGCAATCCGTGGGGTATTACGATGATAATTGGCTTGCCAGAGTGGAAAAATACGGAGGGGGTATCTCCCAGTGACCCGCACTCTGCCTTTACGCACATCGGGAAGCATAAAATTGATGGCGGCTTGGTGGATGGGTCATTATATGGCTCCATATTTAGCAAATTGATTGGTTTGACCCTATACCACCCTGATGAATATGCAGCATTTCAATCCAAAGAAGTCGTTTTCCACGATGATTATGGCGATTACTCAACCGATGAACCGACTATGGATGGGACAGCGGGTTTGTCCTATTATTTTTCAGCAAGGGAATTTGAAGGAAAAAATATAAAAGGGACACCCCCTCAGTCAGGCTTTCAGCTTGATGGAGCTTTAGCACCATATTTTTACGAAAAAATGGGCGCTATCAATCGTTTAGATATTCAAAATAAAAAAATCAACTTGGTATTTACAGGACATGAATTTGCAGAAGGCGGCACTGAAATTTTAAAAACCTTAAAAAAATATAAAATCAAAGCCTCCTTTTTTTTTACAGGCGATTTTATCAGGCAACATTCTGATTTGGTAAAAAAACTAAAGGTACAAGGGCATTATATTGGCGCACATTCCGATAAGCATTTGCTCTATTGTGATTGGACAAAACGGGATTCGCTTTTAGTCACCAAACAACAATTTTTAACAGATTTGAAGGGAAATTATGAAGAATTAAGCCATTTGGGTATAGAAAAAAATGACGCGCCTGTTTTTCTCCCGCCGTTTGAATGGTACAACGATTCAGTAGCGATATGGGCAAAAAATGCGGGTTTAGCTTTAATAAATTTCACGGCTGGCACATCGAGCAATGCCGATTATACCACACCCGATATGAAGAATTATAAATCCAGTGAAGATATTTACGATAAAATATTGGCGTATGAAAAAACAGATAAAAACGGATTGAATGGTTTTATCTTACTTCTCCACATAGGCGTAGGCGACAAGCGATTGGATAAGTTTCACAATCGTTTAGGTAGTTTGATAACAGAATTTAAAAAACGAGGCTACGGTTTTAATAGGTTTTAATTATTTAGTCGTTAGCCCTTCATCATCTTTCATTTCGTAGGTATAAAATATTGGAAACCCAACGCGTTGACCCGAAAATTTATCCGTTGTAATGCTACTATAAGGCAAGCCTTGTCTGTTGTAATTGAATATAATAATACGGGAAGATGTTTCTATTTTTGCTAATTTATCGTCATCACTATATATATAAACCATTTCGCCGACTTTCAAATCTTCAGTTTTTTCGTCATTAATCCAAAAATAACTTTGTTTGGATTTGCGCCCTTTGGCATCATATTCCACTTCATAATGCCAGCCATCGCGGTTGTAAGAAGTTGGTTTTTGGGTAGCTGCATTATAAGTAATAGTATCTACTTTTCCAAAATCGTTTGTTTTAAAACTCATGGTATCGCCTTGCCATTCGTAAGCGAATGACCACTCCCGATAAGCGGCTATAAAGATTTGATAATGGTCTTGTTGAAGTAATTTACCTTCGGGCGTGTAGTGATATTGAACCTCCTCACGCAACG
>JAYVKQ010000829.1:0-9461 GCA_043768285.1 Saprospiraceae bacterium
TCATCATTTTTACCCAATTTATCAAATATCTCTTTGTAAATAATTCATTTTCAACTACTTAGAAAAATAGTAGGGTACAGTAGTAAATTTTAATGACGCTACTAAGCAAATTGATGATTGGATGGAAAAAATATTATAACGTATGCTCAATCTCACCCATTTCCACCAACTCACTCAAGACCGTGAAGACTCGGTTCGGCTCCTCAATAAGCCTTCCATGCGAGGGATTAGGGCAGGTATTGTCGAAAAATACACCGAAAAAGCACATTTTGTCTATGAATTATTGCAAAATGCGGACGATGTAGGAGCAACACACGTTAGGTTTGTATTGAGAAAATCAGGTTTGTATTTTGCACACAATGGCACGGTTCACTTTACCGTCACAAGTCCCGATGATAGGCAAAATATAGGACATATCAATGCTATAACTGCCATTGGCGATAGTAGCAAAAAGGACGAAAATACATCGAAAATTGGCAAATTTGGGATTGGTTTCAAAGCCGTTTTTCAATATACCAATACACCACATATCTACGACCCACATATTTCTTTTAAAATCAAGGATTTAATTGTTCCCGTTTTGTTGGAGCATGAGCCGCATCCTATGCGCGGGGATGACGAAACGTTGTTCTATTTTCCATTTGATAGGCTTGAAAAAGTGCCACAAGATGCCATAGATGAGATTGAAGAAAAATTAAAAACACTCTCCTATCCCCTACTCTTTCTCAATAATTTGAAAAAAATAACTTGGGAAACGGATAATGGTTTGAAAGGGGCATATCATTTAGAAGAACAAAAAAAGGAAGATACCCCCCTCAGTATTTTAGGAAAAAATATAGAAAATCACGTCCAAACATTAGGTAAAAAGACGTTAAAACAGCCTTTTTTAAGGTTTGTTCGAGATAAAGCTACCCCTTTGGTGGCAGAAGGGAAAGTGCAAATCGTTTTTCTTTTAGATGAAGAAAACAAGATTTCTTTTCACAAAAAACACCCTGCTTATTGCTTTTTTCCGACAAAGGTCATGACAGGTTTGCGCTTCTTGGTTCACGCGCCTTTTCAGTTGAGTGATAGCCGTGAGGGCATTCGGATGAAAGAAAAATGGAATGACAGTTTGGTACGGCAATTAGCGGAATTGGTGGCAGATAGTGCCGAAGTGTTAATCGACACGGGTATAGATAAAGAGAGTATTTTCAGTAATTTGCCTTTTGATAAAAGCGATTTGGATACCCTTTTTGCCCCAATTACTGACGCTTTGATGCAGCGTTTTCATCAAATACCCCTTTTGCCAACAGCGCAAGAGGGCGCATATGTAGCGATTGACAAAGCTTATTTAGCCGAAAATAAAGAGACAAAAATGTTGTGCGATACCCCTCAGTTGGAACAGCTTTTTGGTGTAGGCGCACGATGGATTTTCCCTAATTTAAACCCTCATGTGCGCTTGTGGCATACGGTGAAATCACATTTGACGGCTAACCAAAATGTTGTTACCCAAGATTGGTTATCAGCACAGTTGTCTCTTAAACGTGTCACGGAGACGTTGCAGTGCAACGTCTCTACGAAGTCCGATGATACCAATGTTTTAGAGCCTATTGTCTTTGACATATATGATACCCTTTCGGAAGAGGAACGCTTGAAACTGATGCAATCCGTAGCACCTGAAGCCACGTATGCGCTTTGGGAGGAAGTGCAAGATTTTGATATTGAAGGCTTGGAAAACTACTTAAATCAAGCTGTTGATTTTGAAAAATCGCTGCATTTGTGGCATTTTTTGATAGATTGTTTAAGCCAAAACATATTGAATGAGACCAATTTTTACGGAAAATATACCTTCGCTTGGCAGTCTGAACATATTGTCTCTTTTGAAACGATATATTGGAAAAGGTTGAAAAATACGGCTTGGTTGTATGATAAAAATGAGGCATTGATAACCTATACGGAGGCGAGTACCCCCTCAGTATTTTCTCAAAATTTACATGAAAAATATACTCAAAATCCGCTTTTAACGCAATTTCTTTTTTCAAAAGAAGAAACACCAATTGACCGTTTTGCATATTTGACGGATGATGAAAAACGAGCGATTGATATTGGCAAACGCTTTTTGGAACAAGGCTTTTCTACAGACGATTTATTAGAACTGCGAAGAATTAAGGCAGTACGCAGTTTTAAGGAAAAAGACAATGAAAATACTGACGGGGGTAAAGGTTTAGAGAAAAAAGAAAGAAAAAAGCGCGAAAAACAGATTGAAACAGAAGAAAATGAGCAAATTTCGAGTGCCGTTTTATTGAAAAAACAGCAAGAACTACGGGCAGAATTGGAAGCGGAATTGGCGGAAAGAATGGAGCAATTGATAGAAATTGAACAATTGAAAGCCAAAATTCAAGAGAGCGAACACTATTCGATGGCGTGGTTTAAGGCATTGCTGGCACTCGAATACCTTTTGGCGTACGAACGACAAGATAAAGACCGCAGCTTTCAAATCCATTTTGATAAAGTAGTGCGGGAAGAAGGCACAAACAAAACTATTTTGCTCAAAAGACCATCCAAAACATTTCCCTACAATATCGAAGATGCGGGGGATATTACCTTGAAAATTCAATTAGAATTGGAAAGACGCAACGTAGCAGTGGAGGTCGTGAGCATTAAAGACAATAGCTTGCGGGCAAAATTGAAAACGCCTAATGATATTGCCGATATAGATTTTAAGAAAATTAGGGGCGCAACCTTAGAAATTCAGAATACAATCGTGGTATTAGAGGCATTGAAAAATGCTTTTGACGACTTACCGTTTTCAGACGACCATAATGTCCAAGATAATTTGACACACGATATTCGCTTTGTTTTTGGACCGCCTGGCACAGGCAAAACCACGCATTTGGTACATGAAGAAATACAAACCGCTATGCTTTCCGATGATATTCTGAAAGTTTTGGTTTTAACACCAACCAATAAAGCGGCTGATGTATTGGTTAGAAAAGTGCAGCAAGCCTGTGGCGATGCACCCGATTGGTTAATCCGTTTTGGTACAACAGGCGAAATGGCTATCGAAAATGCGGGGCTTTTGAAAGATAAAACGCATGATATTAAGGAAAAAGAGCATTTTTGCGTCGTGACGACCATCACCCGTTTCCCCTACGATGGTTTTAATAATGGCAATCAAGACTATGCTTTCAAAAATATACCGTGGGATATTATCATCGTGGATGAGGCTTCTATGATTGGCGTCGGCTATATGGCGTATCTGCTACAACAGCAACGACAAGCGCAATTCGTCATCGGTGGTGACCCTTTTCAGATTGAACCCGTTGTGTTCGCCGAAGATTGGCAGGGCGAAAACATCTATTCTATGGTCTGTTTAGACGCTTTCGACCCCATTTTGCAACGTGAACGCCTTACGCCACACCCTTACTCTGTTGTCAATTTAACGACCCAATACCGAAGTTTAAGTACCATCGGTAGCTTGTATAGCCATTTTGCATATGACAGTATTTTGCGGCATAATCGTTATAAAGAGCATCAAAAAAGCATAGATATTCCGAATTTACCCTTAAAAGACATCAATATTATCCGTTTTCCTGCGCATAAATTGGAGACGATATACCGTCCGCAACTCTTGAATAAAAGCCATTATCACCTGTATTCTGCCCTTTTGACAGTAGAATTGACGCAATATATGGCAACGCATTTGCAAAAAACGTTGGAGACTAAAACGCCTTTCAAAATAGGTATTATATGCCCCTACAAAGCACAAGCGGATTTGGTGGATAAAATATGGGCAAGTTTGCATTTGAGTTATAAAAATGTGAGCGTTCAAACGGGAACAATTCACAGTTTTCAAGGCGATGAATGTGATATGATTATATGCCTTTTCAATCCACCACCCACGATTACCAAAAGCCCCAATGCGTTTTTGAATAAGAAAAATATCTTAAATGTCGCTATTAGTCGGGCGAAAGACTACCTCATTTTGCTCCTACCCGACGACAATACTGAGGGGGTCGAAAATCTTTACCTACTGCAACGCATAAAGGGGATTGTGCAATACTATCTCGCAGGCGTACGCCAACAGTGGACAAGTGCGGAAATTGAAGATATTTTATTTGGTATGCCCGATTTTCTGTACGAAAATACTTTTGCCACCACGCATCAAAGCGTCAATGTTTATACAAAACCCGAAAAAAAATACGAAATTAGGATTGAAGAAACGACGATTGATGTGCAGGTGCATAGCGAGGTTTAATCTATTTTTTACGGGTGTATAACAAATTTACCAATCAATGGGTTAAAACCCATTGACGTTATATTCCCCAATGGGTTTTAACCCATTGATTGGTAAATTTGTTGTGCACCCTTTTTTTACTGAACCAAATATTATATGCCAAATACTTAGTAGCTTTGCGCCCTAATTTTTTCATACATATATTGAGTATATATTTATTTCAATTTTGGCATTTTAGAAAACTAAGATTTGTTTTTCACGCTTGGCAGCAAGAAGGGGCGGTTTTCAATTTTTAATAATAACAAAATCAAAAACATTCTTGGAGATTTAGAATACCCGAATAGAATATGTACTCAATACAAATTACTCAATACACACACCTATGGCTTTTCAAGATTTTGACGATATGCCCATCAATTGGGGCGACCACGAAGATATAGCAATGAAACTCTACGAGCGTTTCGGAGCCGATTTTAACGAATCGAAGATATACCGCATTCGCTTCACTGAACTATTGGAGTGGATATTAGAAATCCCGACTTTTGAGGGGACACGCGACAGCAGTAGCGAAAACCATCTCGAACAAATACAAGCCAAGTGGGTATATGAACACCGCGCAAATAACCGTAAGAAATAAAGATGAACCAGACTAAGACGCTCAAAAATAGGCTCGAATATTTTAAGCATATCCGCACGTTTATATTTGATGTGGACGGCGTGATGACTGACGGTACTTTGCAGGTGACGGATTCGGGTGATGCTTTACGGACTTTCCATACCCGCGATGGCTATGCGATGCGCCGTGCTGTTCAAGAGGGGTATAATATATGTGTCATTACGGGCGGCAAAGGAAATAGTATCGAAAGGCGGTTAAAAGATTTAGGTATCAGCCATTATTATACAGGGGTCGGCGACAAACTGCCTGTGTATCAGCGTTATATCGCTGCCCATAATCTCAACCCTGCCGAAATCCTTTTTATGGGCGACGACCTCAACGATTATGAAGTGATGCACAAGGTTGGGCTTGCTTGTTGCCCTGCTGATGCGTGTACCGAAATCATCGAAATGGCACATTATATATCGCCAAATACGGGTGGTAAAGGTTGTGTTAGAGATGTGATTGAGAAGGTGATGAAGCTACAAGGAACGTGGGACAATCAATACACCATTAGCGTCTAATTTTGGTCTCAAAAATACAAAACCTCGTGGATAATCTTCACGAGGTTTTGTATTTTTACGAATAGCCGTCGGCAGGAAAATTTTGAAAAATTCTTAATCTGAGGGAAAGTTAAACAAATAATTAAAATTAAAAAATATCCACATATGATTGACACTCAACAGTTTACGAAATATCATAATATCAAAAGACGTATATTAAAAAAAATATTTTCTCAAACAATTGAAAAACATACATTAAATTATAGATAGTTTATATCTGTTGTTTACCTTTGTGCGTTATTCCTATCTTCAAGTCTCCATTTATTAATTTTCACATATTTTTTTTGTTAAATTAACAAAAAATGGCAAGGATATAGTATTGTATTTTTCTATAAACTATGAGGGAAATCGCATAATACTATTTCCAACCTTATTACTTATTTACTTTCATACATTTAAACATTTAAAAACTAAGGATACATTTTTTTTCTATACACGAGAGTAAATTTTACATCCAATGCGCACACAATTAATACTTGCACTACTGCTATGTAGTGTCCTGTCCGTAGCGGCACAAGACGTACCGACGTTTAAAGCGAAGAAAAACCAGTATGTGGGTCTTCAATGGTTAGGTTGGTCATTTCATCCGGGCGGAGGCGCGGTAAATATGGTCAAAAACTATCCGCTCAAATTAGACAACAAAGCCTACATGGTTGTCAACTTAGGTTTTGTTGCTAAGTATGATAGAGAAATATCGGAGACTGTACACCTTAGAGCCTCTGCATCTTATTATAAAGACTGCGCTTTTGTAGATGCGGGCTTTATCCATCTTGCGGCACATTGGACACCTATAAAATGGGGTCGTCATAGCCTTAATATTGGCGCGGGTCCTGTCTTTATGTTTCGTGAAGATTGGCATCAATTTGATGGCTACCGCGATACTGACTTATATGGCAAGCGCGTCTGGAATGGCATGCAATACCGCCTATTCCCACTTGGTGGCGAAGTAGAATACACCTATAAGATAAATGGGAAATGGGAGTTTCAATATTCTTGCATTCCTGCATACCCTGCGGTGATGACTTCAATGGTTGGCTTTCGCTTGAAACTGTAGCAAATTTCTTTTATATCGCTTCAATACTGAGGGGGTAGTTAGCAAGCAAATCGCTTGTCGGCTACCCCCTCAGTATTTTTAGGCTAAATCTGCCTCTTTAAATAGTTAAGGAACGATTCAGGGAAGTGGCTGTTTTTGATTTTATGATACAAAAAAAATCAAAAACCTTCTTAGATTTTTTTTCAAATATTAAAGTATCAAAGTTGTGCTTAAAACTGCTCAGAAACGCAGACAATTTTAATTTTTAAATACGTCTATTTTAAAAAATTAAAATTTGTCAAATAAAGCAATACTTATTTAAGATTTTGAAGATGATAGTTATGCTTCAAGCATTTGGTTGGCAAGGGTACTTAGTGGTAATTTTACACTATCAAACTAAGAAAAAGTCCTTTGACTAATTACCAATTAATGTAACATTTCAACCAATTAATTATCAACTTTAAATTTCTTATTGCATGAAAGCACTACTAAATAACAAAAAAATGTCATTTTTGGCATTTGGCGTTCTCCTTGCTATTTGCTGTGTTGCAGCTTTTTATCCATCTTCCTACCCTTCGGTAGATCCAAACAAACCTTTCGATGCGATGATGACAGCCAATATGGGCTGGATGATAGTCGCCTCAAGTTTGGTCTTATTAATGACCCCGGGTTTGGCTTTCTTCTATGGTGGCATGGTGACTGCCCGCAATATTATCTCTACAATGCTTCAAAGTTTTATTTCGTTGGGTGTTGTGAGTTTGTTGTGGTACGTTGTCGGGTTTAGCCTTGCTTTTGGCGATGATTTAGGTGGTTGGGGTGTAGTTGGTGACCCCAGAACATTTTTTATGTTCGATAATGTTGGCACTGCTCCGCACGAAAAATTGGGTGCAGGTTTGCCATTGGTGCTATTTGCCGCATTTCAATTAAAATTTGCGATTATTACCCCCGCTCTGATAACGGGATCATTCGCCGAGCGCGTCCGTTTTTGGGGTTATATTGTGTTTATAAATCTTTTTGTCTTGTTTATATACTGCCCATTGGCACATATGGCTTGGCATCCTGATGGATTTTTATTCAAAATGGGCGTGTTAGACTTTGCAGGTGGCACGGTAGTTCATATCTCGGCGGGTATGGCAGCGTTGGCGGGTGCCATGTTTATCGGCAGACGCAAAAACGCAGGCGAAGCCATTCCTGTCAATATTCCATTTGTGATATTGGGTACAGGCTTGCTGTGGTTCGGTTGGTTTGGTTTCAATGCAGGTTCTGCATTAGCCGCCAATGCTATGGCAGTTAAAGCTTTTGTGAATACCAATTTAGCATCAGCAGTAGCAGGCTTGGCTTGGATAATGATGGATACTGTAAAAGGGAAAAAACCATCAGCTTTGGGTGCTTGTATTGGTGCAGTAGTCGGTTTGGTAGCTATTACCCCAGCTGCAGGCTACGTTAATTATGGTCCAAGTTTATTTATCGGCTTTGTAGCATCGATAGTTAGTAACTATATGGTAGGTGTTTTCAAAAAAACCAGTATTGATGATACATTGGACGTGTTCCCATGCCATGGTATTGGTGGTATCACAGGCATGATTTTAACTGCTGTATTTGCTACAGAAGGCGGTCAAGGCGTGGTAACAGGCGATTGGAATTTATTAATCAAACACCTCATTGCTTTGGCTATTGTATTACCATTCACATTCATCGGTTCATACGCAATGTTTAAACTAACGAGTATTATCACAGCTTTGCGTGTAGATGAAGAAGAAGAAATGGAAGGTTTAGACATAAGCCAGCATGATGAAACTATTGAAATACATCCATTGATAGAACCCGCGCTGTAAGAGCGATAATATACCAATGATTACCATAAATACAAGGTGTCGGACGCAATAGTGTTCGACACTTTTTTTTTATTTAAAAAGCCCCCCTTCAGTATTTCCTAATATAACAATAAAGAAGATATACCTTTTATACAAAAAAAATCAAACCGATTTTCAGGTATTTTTTAAAAATAGTGTGGCGAAGTGAAATAAAAATATGTAACTTTGACTTTTATTTATTAAAAACAGCATACATCATATTAAAATTCAATGTGTAAGCGTTTCATAATTAATTAAACTTTGAGAAAAAAATCACTATGAAACTAAATCAGAAGTCTCTCTTTGGGTTACTCGTGTTAGCCCTCTTGTCCGTTCAACTTTTCACGGCGTGTACAGGTACACAAAAAAGTAAAAAAGATGTTCCTACATCTTATGGCATCAACTCAAAATCACCTATGTCCAATATGGAAGTACGGCTGATGTATGTTGATTTGTACAAAACCATCGCTATCCGCGAAATGGAGCGCACGGGTGTTCCTGCCAGCATCAAATTGGCACAAGGGATTTTAGAGTCCAACTCTGGTCGCAGCGAGTTATCGTCTAAGTACAACAATCACTTTGGCATCAAATGCCATTCTGAATGGACAGGTGAACGCTTTTACAAAGAAGATGACGACAAAGACCCCGTCACAGGGCAGCTTATCAAATCGTGCTTCCGTGCTTACAAGGCAGGTGATGAGTCGTTTATCGCCCACTCTGAGTTTATTCGTGACCCACGCAAAGTCAATCGCTATGGCTTTTTGTTCCAACTTGACCCCAAAGATTATGTGGGTTGGGCAAACGGGTTGGAGCGCGCAGGCTACGCTACTGCAACGGATTATTCCGAAAAACTCATCCGCATCATCGAAGATATGCAGTTGAGTAAATATGATCAAATGTCTTCTCGTGACGTAGCAAATAACAATCCTACGCGCAATAATGGCAGCAATAATGGAAATAATCGCCCCAATGATGGGTTTGATAACCCAAGCAGTAGTCCTAATATTGGCAATACCAATAATGGTAACAATAACAATAATACCAACAACAGCAATATGGGTGTTTCGGAAGGGCGCGTTAATGATACCCGCGTCTTAAAAGTAAGCTACCCTTTGACACTGGAGCAATTGGCTGGTCGCTA
>JAYVKQ010000830.1:0-2056 GCA_043768285.1 Saprospiraceae bacterium
GTTATCGTTTAATTTAGGCAAACTATCGGGTGCTTCAGCTTGATAAAAAGCGACAATTTTTGCCCAATCTTCTTGGGATAATAAAGGTGTTGTGGGATATATATTTTCGACCTCAATCATCATTTTATCGAAGGGGCTGGCTTTGGCGTAGGGGTTATAATTATTCATTTTCATGCCCAAGCGTGCGCCCATATTGGGTAGCAATTCTTTCATCCAAGTGGCTTTATCTAATAAGGCAGGTTCGGCGTACATATGGCAATTGCTGCAATAAAGTTGCGCCAATTCCTTACCCGTTTTGTTGGTATTTGCTTGTTGTGAAGGCGTATTTTGACAATAACTAAATATTAAAACAACAATAATAAACAGTACAATTTTTTTCATAGACGTGAAGATAGGGATACCCCCTCAGTTTTTTTGAAGTATATCATTGGTCTTTTCGTTGCATTTCATCATCCAATAGCTGCATCAAATCTTTCAATTTCGATACAGTCAAATCGTTTCTAAATTCTTTTCTACTGAATAGATTGTTGATAAAATTGGCTTTATGGGGGATTAAATTAGCAAAAAAACTTTTTGAAATTTGGACAGAATGAAACCTTGTCATATCGTCAAAAATCAAATAGTACCGATAATCGTTTTCATACACATCATAACGGGTAGAAGGGGCAGATGTATAAGGATCCATTTCGGTTATCCTTGTTTTTTTCTTTTTTGTATCTCGTAAAAGGCGCATGGTCGGGCTGCTATATAGCACCTGCAAAATGTCATGCTCTTTTTTATACGGCACAAGAGTACGTTCAAAAAGAAAGGTTTTATCTTCAATAAATAGCTTGAAATGCACAATGTCGCGTGGGTCTAACAGCATATCTTTACCATCAGAGAATTTAATTTGAAGCGTTTTCGCCATTTGGTCGTAGCGATATAAGAAATCATTTTGATACAAACTATCGGGTGACTTCAACTCCCCTTTTACATAATCATCGCTATTAAAAAAACGAGAGCCTTTTGTAGTTACTTCAAGTCCGTCATAATTTCGCTGGACGTAGCTTTGAGATATATTACCATATCCGCGCCCATTAAACCCGCCTTGGGCATATATATAGGTAGTTGAAAAAAATAAAAAGCTGAAAGCAAAAAAAGTTCTCATTCTTTTGTAAATTTAATGAAAATGATGTATTTTCGATGCAAATTAATAAATTTTCGACACACATGAAAGAGTTACTGTACATTTTAACTGTTTTTTTTGCCCTACATACTGAGGGGGTGTCTGCCCAAAGTGCTGCTCAAAGTCGTTTTAGAGCAACAGCTATTGCTGGCGTTAATCTTTCTCAATTGGATGGCGATTACCAAGAAGGGTATCGCCGAAAAAATGCTTGTATCGGATTGAGCACTGCCGTTATAATGCGGCCCGATTTTGATATAAGTTTGGAAACATTCTACAACCCGCGTGGCGCACAGCCTTTGCCAGAAGGCACAAACCAGCAAACTCGGTATCGGACTACTATTGATTTAAAATATGCCGATGTGGTCTTTTTGCTCAATTTTCATGCTTTCCCGCACAAATCAAAACTGTATTATGTGCAAACGCTGAAAATGGGGATGTCATATGGTCGCTTGCTCAATTCAAATGTGCAAATGCGCTATAACAATCTGTCGTTTACAGAATATGAACAACAGATTATAAAAGGATTGAGAAAAGATGATATTGCTTTTGTATTGGGTTTGGCGTGGCAATTGTCACCTCAAATTGGCGTTATGTTTCGCCACACTTATTCTTTACGCCCCATTTATGAATTAAAAAACGCGATATATGTAACTTCCCCTGCCTTTATTCCAGTAGCCAACAGAGATATTAATTATTTGAGACCCTACTATATTTCTTTACATACTTTTTATCATTTTCTTTCGCCACATAAAGCTGTTGGGGTAAGAAGGAACAAATTAGGGGGCGGTGGAGACCCTTTGGAGGAACTGTAAGAAATGATGAGTTATGAGTTAGTAAAGGGGTTAGACATGCGGTTTAGGAAACTGATTTTGATATTGTTTTGAATTTTTT
>JAYVKQ010000831.1:0-5349 GCA_043768285.1 Saprospiraceae bacterium
CATGGTATGACCGAGCGTGGTATGGGTGCCGCTGTTGGGCAGGACCCGGAGATCGCCAGGATGGTAGTGGAATGGGTGATGAATTGATTTTGATCACGAAAACTTATTAATAGCGGGCGATTTCAATCGCCCTGCCGATGCCACCTCTTACATCTGGTAACTTTCCAATCTTATAATTTTAAACTTTCTGTGCCTCTACCACCGCAATGGCTATCATATTAACCACCTCGCGGGTCGTACTGCCCAATTGCAGGACGTGAACAGGTTTTTTAAGACCTAATAAAACGGGTCCTACTTTTTCGATAGCGGCTATTTCTTTTACCAAATTATAAGCAATATTAGATGCGGATAGATTTGGGAAAATCAAAACGTTCGCCCCTTCTTCTGCCAAACTGCAAAAAGGATGGTTTTCTTTCAATAATTCTCGGTTGAAAGGCAAATGGGCTTGCATTTCGCCATCAACGACCATTTTTGGGTGTTTACTTTTCAATATCTCAACCGCTTTGCGCATTTTGATAGCGTCTTCGCCATCGGCACTGCCGAAATTAGAATATGTCAATAAGGCGATACGCGGTTTTATATTGAATTGCTCCACTTCTTTGGCGGCGAGTTCCGCTATTTCGACAATTTCCTCGACGGTTGGATTGAAATTGACGGCGGCGTCGGCTAAGAAAAGGGGACCAAAACGGCTCATCAAAATATACATACCCGACACCTTTTTAACGCCTTCTTGTTTGCCTACTGTTTGTAAAGCGGGGCGAATAGTATCGGGATAACTGCGGGTCATGCCGCCAATCATGGCATCGGCATCGCCTAATTCGACCATCATAGAGCCGTAATAATTGCGGCGGCGCATGATATTGTGGGCTTCAGGTTTGTTAAACCCTTTGCGTTGTCTTTTTTCAAAAAACACATCACCATATTTGTTCAAACGTGCTTTTTCTTCGGCATTTTGAGGTAAATTAGGGTCAATAATGATGACATTTGCTAAATCCAATTGATTGTCGTGGATAAGTTCTTTTATTTTTTTGACATTGCCGAGTAGGATAGGGGTGGCAATTTTTTCTTCCCGCACCTGTTGTGCCGCTTTCAAAACGGCTAAGTTTTCGGCATCAGCCAATACGACACGTTTGGGTTTTTGCTTCGCCTTATTCATAATGGCTTTGGTAAGCGTATTATCTAAGCCCAAGCGTTTGGATAGCTGCGTTTCATATGCCTCCCAATCTTGAATAGGGAATTTTGCCACGCCTGTTTCCATTGCAGCCCTTGCTACGGCAGGAGCAACAGTAGTGAGCAAACGGGGGTCAACGGGTTTGGGAATGATATATTCTTTGCCAAATACTAAATTATCCTTACCATACGCCAAATTCACCATATCAGGAACGGGTCTTTTTGCCAAATCTGCTAAGGCAAGCACCGCCGCCATTTTCATTTCTTCGTTAATAACCTTCGAGCGCACATCTAACGCACCCCTAAAAATATAAGGAAACCCGAGTACATTATTCACTTGGTTAGGATAATCGCTCCGCCCTGTGGCGATGATAATATCTTGTCGTGCGGCTATGGCTTCTTCGTAGGGTATTTCGGGCGTAGGATTTGCCATAGCAAAAACGATACAGTCTTTTGCCATGCTTTTGACCATATCTTGGTTCATAATATTGCCTTTCGATAAGCAAATAAACACATCTGCACCGACCAACGCATCGGATAGGGTAGTGGCGGCTGGCAATGTATCGTTGGCAAATTCTTTCTTTTTACCATCTAAATTGGTGCGGCTTGGATGTATCAAACCCTTTGAATCGAACATAAAAATGTTCTTTTTTTGTGCGCCTAAACGGCAATATAAATTGGTGCATGAACTGGCAGAAGCCCCCGCACCATTTACTACTATTTTTACTTTTGTAATATCTTTTCCAACAATTTCAAGCGCATTGAGCAAGGCGGCGGCACTAATAATGGCTGTGCCGTGCTGGTCGTCGTGCATGACGGGGATATTCATTTCCGCTTTCAAACGTTCTTCAATTTCAAAACATTCGGGCGCGGATATATCCTCCAAATTGACCCCGCCAAAAGTCGGTTCCAATATCTTGACTGTGCGGATAAACTCCTCAACATCTTTGGTATCCAATTCAATATCAAAGACATCTATATCGGCATATATTTTAAACAAAAGACCTTTGCCCTCCATAACGGGTTTGCCTGCTGCTGGACCAATATCACCTAAGCCTAATACTGCCGTTCCGTTTGAAATAACAGCCACCAAATTGCCTTTGGCTGTATATTTATATACATCTTCCGGATTTTCGGCAATAGCAAGGCAGGGTTCAGCCACACCAGGAGAGTATGCCAACGTCAAATCTCGTTGCGTAGCTGTTTCTTTAGATGGAATAACCTCAATTTTGCCAGGACGACCTTTGGCATGATAGTGCAATGCCTCTTCTTTCAGCGTTTTCTTTGTTGTCATAAACGAATGTGAGATGAATGATTAATGTGGTTTTGTATCAGATTGAAAATATATTTCAAAATAACAGCCAGTACAAGCGAGTTGTTATCCTCGCACTTGTTTTTTACAAAATGAATAAAAAGCAAATGTATGAAAAGACCCTGTATTTATGTTTTTTATAGCGTAAAATACTGAGGGGGTCGGTACACAAATGAAAATTATTACACCTATTTAATTTTTTTGTATCTTTACCCGATGCACTATCAATAAGCCATAACAATGAAACAAACTGAGAACCACACCCATTACCGCCCTTATTTAGCCCAACTATTCGGTGATATTACCGATGAACAATTGAAACAAGTGTTTTCAATTGCGGACGTTCTGACCGTAGAGGCGGGGCAATATCTCTTTCAACAAGGCGACTCCGAAAATGCTTTGTACATCGTCTTATCGGGACGTTTGAGAGCTTTGCATCAAACCGAGGACGGGATGAAAATATTAGGTGATGTGTCGGCTGGCGAACCCGTTGGCGAACTTGCCCTTTTTTCAAAAGAACCCCGCACGGCTTCGGTGGTGGCTATTCGCAAAACGGCGGTGGTGCAGATTGACGAAGCAGATTATAATGCTTTAGTCAATCAATATCCACAGTTTGCTTTTACACTGACGCAATTTGTCATCAATAGATTAAAACGCAATGCATTTCAGCAAAAATTGGGGGCTGCGCCCAAAAACATAGTTGTTATTATGCTGCAACCTGACCATGATTTTACGCCGTGGACCGATGCTATGATGCGAGAACTCGGCGTTATGGGCATGAACATCAACGTCTATTATCCCGAAGCCCAGTCCTCTGAAAACCCGCACGCTATTTTTGAAGACATGGAAAATAGTAAGGGTATGAACATTTTGGTTTGTGATGACGAACACCCAGTTTGGGCTAACCAGTGCCTTATGTATTGCGATTTGGTGGTTGTGGCTACCGAATTTGATGCGCCCAGCACTTTGTATGATATTGAAAAACATTTAGGCATTTACAGTGATAATATACTTAATAAAAAAATCTATTTATTGCTACTACACACCGAAAATGCGCCTTTACCGACCCAAACACGCCGTTGGTTTGAGCATCGAATAGTTAATTTACATCTTCATATCCGTAAAAATAACTCAAAAGATATTCGCCGATTCTGCCGTATTATTACGCATCAAGCGGTAGGGTTGGTCTTAGGTGGTGGCGGTGCGAAGGGGTTTGCCCATATTGGGGCAGCCAAAGCAATGCTCGAGATGGGTATTGAGTTTGATTTTGTGGGTGGCACCAGTGCGGGTGCTTTATATGGTATTGGTTTGACCCTCACAGATTTTAATATGCCACAAGTAACACAAATATGTCAAAAAGGGGTAGCACGCAGAGTTACTTCAAACGACTACAATTTGCCCTTTTTATCTTTAATGACAGGTAAAAAAATGCGGGCATACTTGCATGAAATGCTGGGCGATACCCACCTCGAAGATATTTGGGTCAATACCTACTGTGTGTCCACCAATTACTCGACTGCCGCCATAAAAATTCACGATATGGGCTTGGCAAGACAAAAATTAGAAGCCAGTATTGCCATTCCGGGTGTGTTTCCACCGGTTATCATCGACCGCCATTTGCACGTAGATGGGGGCGTTATGGACAATTTGCCTATCGAGGCGATGTATCAAAAACCAGTGCGTCATGTGATTGCCATTGCCCTTTCTGCCCAATCGCCGCATTTGGTGAATATTGACGAAATACCGTCCGCTTGGGCACTCTTGGTGAATACTTTTACTAAAAAGCACCGCTACCGTTTGCCCCAAATGGCGGCTTTGTTAATAAATTCTTTGACCTTGAACAGTGTTCAAAAACAGGCTATTACCAAAACGCAAGTATCTCTTTATTTGGAAATGGATTTGCGGACATTCGGTTTTCTGGATTGGACGAAATGGCAAGAGTTGATAGAAAAAGGCTATGCTGAAACAGTAGATTTCGTAAAAAAGCTGCCTAATGGGGACAGGTTTTGGCAAAAATACTGAGGGGTTATCATGGTTTCTTAGCTCCATTTAACACATAAATTCTTACAAGATGAAAGAGCAAAATTACACAACGTTACTTTTTTTAAAACCCATTTTTGTCGTATTCTTTTTGTTTTTATACGCTCCTCCCATAAAAGCACAAGACACGCTGTTTTACACCGCCGCCCAAACTTTGATGGACGTTGGGCAGTATATTCATATTTATAAAGACGAAACCAATACCCTTAGTTTTGAACAAATAAAAAACTTACCAGATGCCGCTTTTCAAAAATCGCTGTCATCGCCCTTGCGTTTTGGTAATACAACGGCAAGTATTTGGTTGAAGTTTGCCGTTAAAAACCAGACACAATCGCCGCTTTATCTTGCTTTTCAGAGCAATGCCCTCACTTTTGTGAACGCTTTTATCTATGACGAAGCGGGAAAACTCACGACAAAAGAAATAGGATTTGAACTTCCCAGCGACAGTCGAAAATTTTCGCGCAGCAATATTATTATAGACATTGGGCAGTCGCCGAAAGTCCTGTATTTTAAAATTAAAAGTCGTTATAGTCTTCAATTACCCCTCGTTTTATCCCGTTCAGAGCCTTTAAACTACCATTATCATAAGCTCGATGTGAAAAATGGCTTGTGTATGGGCATACTGATAGCTATGGCATTGTACAATCTTTTTATTTTCTTCTTGGTCAAAGACCGTCTGTATTTGTATTATTGCTTTTATATTCTAACGAGCCTATGGGTGATTGCCCATCTCAATGGTTTAGGCTTACTTATTTGGGGTGAATATCCCTTAATCACTCGTTTGGTAGGGATTCCCTTTGTGCTACTCTCAGCTTTGTTGTTTACCG
>JAYVKQ010000832.1:0-7996 GCA_043768285.1 Saprospiraceae bacterium
GGTTTTATCTTTGTTATGCCTGACTTAACAAGGCAAATAATAATATAAAAACGTTGAAACAAGGCACTTTGAAAAAAGAAAAAGGTTTTAATCATGTAAATATATCCAAAAATGGAGAGTATATTTACCACTAATTTATACCTGTTAAAATTGTAAGCGTACAAGTCACTAAAAATAATAAAACCAATTCTATGAAATTGAAAAACCTGACTATCTTAATTGGGGCGATAATAACCATGAACATACACGCCCAATCCCTCCTTTCACCTAAAGATTTTATGGGATATGAGCGTGGTGAACAATTTACGCCACACCATATGTTGGTAGATTACTATCGCCATGCGGCTGCCAATTCTGATATATTGCAACTGAAAGAATATGGCAAAACCAATCAAGGTCGCCCCTTGCTATATGCGATTATTTCTTCAAAAGAAAATTTACAAAATCTTGAACAAATCCGTTTGAATAACTTGCGCAGAACGGGATTGATAGCGGGTGGTGTCGATAATACCAAACCCGTTGCTATCGTCTGGATCTCGATGAATGTGCATGGCAACGAACCCGCGAGTAGCGAAACCGCGCCGCAATTGCTTTATGAACTTATAAATCCGCAACGCGCTGATACAAAAGAATGGTTGAAAAATACAGTTGTCATTATTGACCCTTGCGTCAATCCCGATGGCAATCACCGCTATACGCATTGGTACAACAACGTAGCGGACAAAACACCTAACGCCAACCCCGAATCGCGGGAGCATCGTGAACCCTGGCCCGGTGGGCGCGTGAACCATTATTATTTCGATTTGAATAGAGATTGGGCGTGGTGTACGCAGATAGAAACGCAACAACGCATTGCGGTTTTCAAGGAATGGATGCCCCATGTAGTACCCGATTTTCACGAAATGGGTTATTCTGAACCGTATTATTTTGCACCCGCTGCACAGCCTTTTCACAAGTATATTACGCCTTTCCAAAGGGATTTCCAAACAAGTATTGGTAAAAACCATGCAAAATACTTTGATAAAGAAGGCTGGTTGTATTTTACCAAAGAGGTTTTTGACTTGCTCTATCCGAGCTATGGCGATACTTATCCAACCTATAACGGTGCGGTGGGAATGACCTATGAGCAAGGTGGTATTGGCGCAGGTCGCGCTATCAATACGCCGAATGGTAATGTCTTGACCTTAAAAGACCGGGTGGCGCATCACTTGACAACAGGGCTTTCCACAGTTGAAATATCTTCTCAAAATGCCCAACAACTGTGCAGTAATTTTGAAGATTTTTTCAAAAAAACAGCCACTAATCCGAATGGGGCTTTGAAAACATTTGTCATAAAAGGCTCAAATGGTCGTAGCAAATTGAAGGCTTTTTGTCAATTATTAGATAGGCATAAAATTCAATACGGGCGTATCAAAGGGACGCGCACGACGCAAGCCTTAGACTATGCAACGGGCAAAGAGAACACCCCCCTCAGTATTGACGAGCAAGATGTGGTCATAAGTGCCTATCAACCACTCTCCGTTTTGACCCAAATTCTTTTAGAACCCGAACCCGAAATCGTGGATTCTGCCACTTATGATATTACGGCATGGTCGCTACCACTCGCTTTTGGTTTAGAAACTTATGCCACGAAGGAGCGCATTGATATAGCACAACCTTACGACCATAAAACTTTTCCCCTCGCACCCAAAGTAGAAGGCAGACCTTATGCCTATATTGCTGAGTGGCGCGCCTTGAATAATGCCAAATTTGCGGCTACTTTATTACAAAAAGGCGTGAAAATTCGCGTGGCAAGTAAGGAATTTGAGTTAGAAAAAAAGAAATATCCACGCGGTTCACTCATTTTGACGAGGGCAGATAATGTTAATAATGAGCGTTTTGATAGAGAGGTGACGGCAATAGCGTTACAATGCGACCAAGATATTACGCCTGTTGGGACGGGTTTTGTAGAAAAAGGCTATGATTTAGGCTCTGGTCACGTAGATTTGATGAATAAGCCGAGTGTCGCTTTGCTATATGATGATGATGTGGACAATAATAGCTACGGGCAGATGTGGTATTACTTTGAACAAGATTTGAATATCGCCATTACGCAAATCAAATTGACCGATTTGAACCGCGTTAAACTCGCAGGCTATACCGTTATTTGTATGACAGAAGGTAATTATGATAATTTGGATAGTGTGAAATTAGAAAAAATAAAAACGTGGATAGCGGATGGTGGTAGATTGATATTGATTGGGGATGCGCTTAAAGTATTTGAAGACAAAAAAGGCTTTGAACTCACCAAATTTGCCACGCGCAAGGATAAGGAAAACGCCGAGAGTGCAGAAAGCGATGCCGCTATCAAAAACCGTTTTATGCACGCTGACGAGTACGAGCGCGATGGTATCAGCGATGGTAATCCAGGGGCAATTTATAAAGTCACTTTAGACAATACGCACCCTTTAGCTTATGGAATGCCCAATTATTATTTTACCATGAAAACGGGTAATTTAGCCTATCAACCCCTCAAAGGAGCGATGAATGTGGGGTATATTGACGACAAATTTAAACCATTGGGTTTTGTTGGGCATCGTTTGAAACAGCAATTGAAAGGCACTTTAACATTCGCCACGCAAAATATGCGGCGCGGCACTATTATCTATATGGTGGATAATCCTTTGTATCGCGGCTTTTGGTATCAAGGCAAATTTTTGATGGCAAATGCGGTCATGATGCCTATGCGCTAAAGTACAATGAAACGCTTTTTTGCTGTTAAATTTTACAAAAAAAATGACGACTTGGAGAACCAAGCCGTCATTTTTGTATCAAACATATATGGATTAAAATGGCAAATCATCACTTGCAGGCGGTTCTTCCGTAGGAGCAACGACTTCAAAAACGGGTTCGCTACCATTTTGTGATGTTCGACCAGTGGACATTGATGGCTCTTGGGTCGGGAAATTAGATCCGCTACCACTGCCTTTGGGTGTCATATTTCTGAATGTTGCAGCGACAATATCAACAGAAGTGCGTTCAATACCGTTTTTATCCGTGTATTTTCTTGAACTAATCTTGCCTTCTACATATACAAGCGCGCCTTTTTTTAGTACTTTCTCGGCTTGTTCAGCTAAATTACGCCAAACAACAACGTTGTGCCATTCGGTTTGGTCTTTCAACTCACCAGTAGCATCTTTATAAACTTCGTTTGTAGCAAGCGAAAAACGGCCAACTGGTGTACCGTTTTCTAATCTTCTAATTTCCGGGTCTTGACCGAGGTGACCGACAAGGGTAACTTTGTTAATCATAATGTATTGATTTTGAATTAGCAAATAGGTTTTTCTAACGTATGCTTACGTTTATTTCGATTGCAAATATAAAACAAATGTTTTAAACTGTCAAAATAAATTTAAAACTTTTTTTTTCATATATGTATCTACTATCTTTGGAAAAGCGAAGTTAGTCAAATTTTTCTTTTCTATTTTCAAGAATTGATTTTGTTCTAATAAAAAAGTAGATTTTGCTTCAAATTCCCAGAAAACGGCGACGATTTTTTGATGCGTCAATAGCTGTATATATGGCTGCGATTTACTCAATAATTGGGTATCCGATAGTTGAAACCCAAATTCTTTTACCCCCTCAGTATTTTCGAGTAATTCAGTCGTTTCTATCAAAGGAAATTCGTACAAATCCTGCCAAATATCTTTATCCAATCGTTTGCGAATATATACCATATCTCCATGATTGATGATAAAATAGTTGAAAAAACGCTCTCTTTTTACCATTTTTTTTGACTTAATGGGCAATATAGAAACGAGATTTTTTTCATATGCCACACAAGTCGTTTGCAGAGGGCAAATGCGGCACTGCGGATTATTTGGCGTGCATTGGGTTGCACCAAAATCCATCATCGCTTGGTTAAAGTCAGCGGGGCGATTTCTATCTAAAAGGTCATTCGCTAAGTCCGTAAATTGCTTTTTCGCCTTAGGCATATCAATGGGCGTTTCGATACCAAAATACCGTGACAATACACGATAAACATTGCCATCGACAACCGCATGAGGCAGGTCATATGCAAAAGAAGCAATAGCCGCCGCCGTATAGCTGCCAACGCCTTTGAGTGTCAAAAGCCCATCATAACTATTTGGAAATAAAGCATTTAGGTTATATGCAATATGCTTCGCCGTAGCGTGTAGATTGCGTGCTCGGGAGTAATAACCCAAGCCTTCCCACAGTTTCATCACATCATCTTCGGGCGCATCAGCTAAGTCTTTTATGGTTGAGTATTTTTCTACAAATCGCTCAAAATAGGGCAACCCTTGTCGCACGGTAGTTTGCTGCAAAATGATTTCGGATAGCCATATTTTGTACGGATTTTTCTCTCCTTTCCACGGGAGGGGGCGGTGATTGGTGGCGAACCACTCTAAAAGTTTTTGAGTAAATAAGGGTAGGTCTGGCGTGGTCATATTGGTTAATTATTCGCATCAATATCCAAAACAATGCTCAACAGCAAAGTCAAATCTTCATAATATTCGCGGATTAAATCAAAACTCATATTGGATTGCCAAAGGGCAGGTTCAAGCAAATCTTTATCTTGTGTCACGGCAATGTATATATCACTGCCGATGAACGACATATATATATCTTTGCCTTCATTCTCCCGATAGCGCAATATAGCGCGTTGCATATCATCGGATAAAAAGCCTCTCAAATTGGCAGTAGATGTTGCAAAGACGACAAATTCGTCATTAAAACGTTGATTTTTAGGCTCAAATGTGTGCCCACCTTTTACCGTAAAGGCTTTAATTGTTTTGGATAGAAATGGTTTGCGATGGCGGGGTAATACCAATATTTCGCCGCCTTCGCTTTGCACTTCGCGCCTAAAACGAGCGTGTAATAATACACCTCTGAACACATCGTCTAAGCGATTGCGCACGGGAGAAAATTCTTTGACGGATACCTCGCTCATTTCAAAATCCAATTCGCCCATTTCTCCTGTAATATAATCCTCGCCCGAAAAATCAGGTGCAGCAGAATTGAACAAACGGCTTGCCGCAAATACTTGGGGCGATATTGAGCCTTTATCAAAATATTTCAAAGGCACATTATAGGTCACATCGTTGTCAATAAAATCGAGCAAAAGGTTGACCACCTTGGGTTTAAAAGTGCTTCTGTATGCGTCTAACTCCTTGAAAATGTAAGAGATATACAAGGCTAAAGGTATAGAAAGGACTAAAGTGATAAGCAGAATTTTGATATAAATTTGAAGCATCACGATAGCCAATAATAGAAGGAAAGACGCGCCCAGAAAAATCAACATATTATGACGGCGGGTTTCCATACGCCGCAGTTCTGGTGTGATAGTATGGTTGTAAAATTTCCTAAGTTCGGACAGCGATTGTGCTTGCGTAGCCATTGTTCTCTTGTATGATGTAGGTGTAGTTATAGTTGTAGATTGCGTTAAACTAACTTTTGTACAATGTAAAATTTGGTTCAAAATATGAGCGCGTTTCGCGCCATCAAGCTCTGCATGACTGAGGGGGTGTTTAGAGTAGGCAGTGTGTAGTAGGCAGTAAGCAAAATTCCATACTTTACACTTCATACTTTAAACAAGAGTTTTCCCCGTTTTTTTCTCGTAATCATTGATAAATTCGGTCAATACTTCCGATACAATATCTTTAACGAAAGCCTTTTCCATTTTAGCAATGGACTTGAGTTTTTCAATTTTTTTGTTTTCAAAAATAATGGTCAACCGTTTCACCGCAGCATGTTCTAAAGTGGCAAGGCTGACATCAACCGTACTGCGTATCAGCGCATCTAAGCCGCTCAATGCTTGACGGGTTTCGCGCTTTGCACTTTCAAAGGGGTCGTTAAATCCCGATGTTTTTTTCAATTTATCCAATTTCTCTTCCACTGCCTCCGTAAAAGCATCTTGAAATAGAGAATCGAGGTCTGATGTAAAGTTTTTAGAAGCGGCACGGCGCATAACGGCAGGCTGTGCCACGCTGATATTGTCGGACGCAAAAACAGGCGGCGGCGCGGTAGCGACTAAAGGGGCTTCTTCTTTTACTTCAAAGAGAGAATCTAATCCACTTGAGAATTTTTTCTTACTCACGTTATATCTTGATAATTTGAAAAGTCAATAATGGTTTTTTTAGTGCTGTTTGGTATTAACCAACAGGGACTTTTTCAGTACGCGTTAAAATTTCTTTACATAAGTTCAGATAATCTTCTGCACCCGAACTTTTACCGTTGTAGTCAAATATATCCTTGCGTTGTGCTGGGGCTTCTGCCAAAGCAACATTGTCGCGGATATAGGTTTTGAATACCTTTTCGCCAAAATACTTGTGGATTGTTTCTACCACATCTCGGTTCAAGACCCTACGGCTGTCGTACATTGTAGCAACTACGCCACATATACTGAGCGATTTATTTAAGCGGAATTGTACTTTATCAATCACTTGCTTGATTTTTGCTAAACCTTGCAAAGCCAAAAACTCGGTTTGTAATGGAATAATGACATATTGGCTACACGTCAATGCGTTCAATGTCAATAGCCCTAATGATGGTGGGCAATCCAATAAAATAAAGTCGTATTGATCTAAAAGTGGCTCAAATAACTCGCGCAGAATATACTCACGACCAGCTTCATTGATAAGCTCCATTTCAGCTCCCGACAAATCAAGCGAAGATGTAATGATATCCATGTTTGGTTTGGCTGTATAAGGCTCTAACTCTGCCTCGCCCCTTATAGCTTCATAGATGGTAACTCTCTGACGACCAATGCCGAGCGACAAGGTGAGGTTGGCTTGTGGGTCAAGATCTACGAGCAATACTTTTTTTCCTAATTCGACTAAGCCCGCACCGATATTGATACAGCTTGTGGTTTTTCCAACGCCTCCTTTATGATTTAGTAGAGAAATAATTGATCCCATAGAATGATGTGATATAGCTGTTAAAATCGTTTAAATAATTTTTTTTATTAATATATTAATTAAAAAAAATTGTCATTTTGTATATAATAAAGACAAAATAAACAAATTTTTCAATTGATGCACAAAAATAGCGTTTTTTAATTCTATAACAAGAAAAAAAATGTACCATTTTTTTTGTATATTACAAACCTATGGTATTTAGTATTTCTTTTTGTATGCTAATTGTTTTGTCATTGTTGTACCATTGTTGTACTTCTGTCTTTATAATATCAAAATAGGCTTTGCGTTCTCCTTTTGGCAATGCCAATAATTTTGCTTTTTGTAACATCATCATATCTTGTAATGCCTGTGGGCGCGGTCCCCACGATGATAAAACCATTCCCTTCTCATCTAATACGATGAGTTTTGGTATAGAACGTCCTTCCTCCGTTAAAAAAGCGTCCATAATATCCAAATGTTCATCGCGCAAAAGGATACGATGCTTGATATGCGCATTTTGTAATGCCATTTTTTCAATCACAGGCACAACTTGCCCTGCGTCGCCACACCAACCTTCGCTCAATACCAGCCAAATTGTATTTTCTTTAATGGCATTAAGTCGTTCTGTTGTCTCAGCAGTCAATTTTGTGGTCTTATCCAAACGGTGCATCCGTTTCAAATTCATATGGGTATAGTGTATCAATTCTTCCGTTGGTTGATATGTTCCCATAGTAGAAACAATCCCTTTTTCTAATAAATCGGTTACATTTTGTACATATTCTTGATATGTCATAGCATTTTCGACAACGCTTAGGTCAATATTTTCCATAAATCAAACTTGAAATTTTGGGTGAAATTACGTGTTTTTTAGGTAAAAATATGAGCGCGTATCGCGCCATCAAACTCTGCATGACTGAGGGGGTAAAAGATAGTTCTTTGATGTTGAGTTGTAAAGTGCAACGGAAAGCCGTTCCGTTGAAGATAGTTGAATACAATGTAACAGCGTTCCGTTGAAGATAGTTGAATACAATGTAACAGCGTTCCGTTGAAGATAGTTGAATACAATGTAACAGCGTTCCGTTGAAGATAGTTGAATACAA
>JAYVKQ010000833.1:0-6192 GCA_043768285.1 Saprospiraceae bacterium
GCATAGCCTTAGCGAGTTTTGTAGAAAGGGCTCACCGCCGATTAATACCGATTTATGCGATATTTTTCTACGGTTTGTCGGTTTTGGTTGCTGTTTTGGGCGTTTTTTATATTACAGGCGATTTTGTCATGCCTTTGGAAGCCGTTCAAACCGATGGTTTTGGCAGATTTTCAGCGAATATGAATACTTTTTGGAACCCACAGGATTATGGTTTTTTGTATAAAAGTTTACCAATGTCCACTGATGGGCAATATGAGGGTTTTGGGTACTTAGGGGCAGGTTTTTTAGCATTGTTGATATTCAGTTTTGCCCTTTTGCAGTTTCAAAAAAGGTATGATAAGCCATTGAAAACCGTAGGAAAAAATCAAAATAGAACGCTTTTATATCCAATCGTGTGTATGGCAGTTTTATTTTTTATCTATGCTTTAAGTTGTAAAATTGGCTTGAATGGGCAGCAAATTCATCGGTGGTATTATGGTGCAATAGCCGCCAAATTCTTCGATTCGCTACGGGCATCGGGGCGTTTTATATGGCTGCCCTACTATACCCTTATGGCGTTTGGGTTGGTTTTTTTCTTAAAAATAAAAATGAGTAATATTCTAAAAACAAGCCTGTTATCTTTGTTTTTACTAATTCAAATAATTGATAATCAAAAACTTATCCGAACAGATAGAAAAGTGTTTGAGAAATTTACACCTGACGAAAACCAATATTTAAAATGGAAACCGCTATTTGCTGAAGCCTCGCGGGTTATCGTTTTTCCACCCTATGATTGGAATATTTTGCACCCAATGGATATGTACACATTCGCACGCGCTGCCGCCGAAAATGGCAAAGCGATTACCGATGGCTACTACGCCCGCCGCGACCACGTACTGATAAGACGTTATGAAAAAAAACTATATGACGAATGGGCTGTGAATGATTTGGGCGAAAATGATAATGCAATTTTTGTCGGTAATAAAAAACAGTTGTGGCGTTTTGATACCCTCGTGAAAAGCGGCAAATTGCTGTGCTATACCTATCAAGATTACGCTGTTTTGATACCACCTACATTGCCTAACACCCGCGCATATTTAGAAAAAAAGACGGATGCTCAAAAATTGCCTTTCAATACTGAGGGGGTCGTTAGTATTGTCAAAAAATATAAAAACAATACCATTTTGATAGTGGCGATGGAAGAAGCCGCCAACAAATTAGACCTCGAAACCAAAGCCTTTTTTATGGATATGGGCGCAACCGAATTGCGCAATATGGCTTTCGCGGGTGCATATGTTTGTATCTTGTATAAAGGTAAAATGGTGTTTGAACAGCTTGATAATCAACATATTATAGAAAAAAAATGGGAAACTACTACTGTTTTAAGAGATACATTGGGTAAGCCTATTTTTATATTCAAAAAGCCAATCACGCTGAGTTCAGGCGGAGCGTATATGGGGCGCAGTTCAAAAATGATAATTGGCGATAAAGACTATTCTCCCAATAAGCGTGGTTTGAATTTTGTCATTTTGAACGATGCTTTTGAGGTGATTGATGTGCTTGATGTGGATACTTATGAAGGGACAAAACGGGTCATTTTGAAGTAAAAAATAGGGGAACATCCGAAGAAGTTCCCCATAAAATTGAAGCGCGATAGTTCATAAATAAACTATTGTATCATTAATTTCCCAACGCCCAGTATTTTGTTGTCATTCATTATTTTGAATAAATACACGCCAGTTGTTAGGTTTTCACGTTGAAATTGGAATATTTTCCCACTAAAAGGCTGTTCAATTATCCGTTTGCCCAATACGTCGTATAACTCAAAGGTCGAAATACTAATGGGCGTGTTTTCAAGTTCAAAAACTGCCGTTTCAGTAAAAGGATTTGGATATACTTTTATGGTTTCGTAAGTTGACATATCTCTATCGAAAATAGCGGATACCACGCTTTTACTCACTGTATGCAATGTTTTATTTGTGATAACAGGGTCGTTAAAATCGAAATAAATACCTGCATTGTTCTGTATTTTTGTCCCAAAAGCTACATCTTTTTGCTGCTTTATCCGAAATTTGACGAAACCATTTGAAGCGGGTTCATTTTTAAAACTATCCACCAAAAGTATATTATCGAAAGTGAATTTCAAGATATTTTCCCTGTAAATTTCGGGTACATATTTATGACTACTGGTGCCCCATTCGATAGATTTTATATCCAAATTCACTATATCAAGCGTATCGCGTATGACCACTGTGAAAGCCGTATCAGTCCCCGTATTTTGAAAGCGAATGATATACTCAATATCTTGATTTTGTCCAATCGCTTTGGTCGTGCCTGTGCCCAAAGGATAGCCCGTTTTGTCGTTAGGGTCATATGCCCCGATGATGGGTTGGCAATCCAAATCAATAGACGAATGGGCATCATCATTAGCAAATCCTGCCGCAAATCCCGTTACAAACGAAGTAGTCGAGTTTCTTCGACAACCTTCCACAAAAGTTGTGGGCTGCGTAGAACGTGGGTGATTGGCGACTTGGTTCACCATCATACGCCACGTATTATTGTTAGACGCAAAACGTTGAGAAAAGGTACTATTGGGTGCTAATGCAGGTATATTAACCGTCCGTGCGCCGAGGTTTTCAATCACCGTGGCTTGTGTGGCAGGGGCATTGGCGCGCCCCGTATTGCGCACCTGAAACACAACGGTATCCAATATACAGCTACCACTGACGGTCAAATTCGCACCTGACCATAGACTGTTGTCTGCGCCACAAGTATCAGGAAATATTTTTGCTTCTACGCACAATGTTTGGTTGAGGCGGGTAGAGTCGCCACAACGCACCCGCGCTACGATGTCGAATGTTTTGCAATCGTTGAGCGGTACATCGCCCAAATTGAAACGATAAGTCCGCCCCGTTTTTGAAGTCACCGTTTTGTCGGCAGAAACAAATTCTAAAAGCGAATCTAAGGTAACATTCACATATGCGCCCGTAGCGGTTGCTGTCCCTTTGTTGCAATAACTGACGGTATAGTTGTTGTTAAAACATCGTCTCAAACGGGGTGTGCTGACATCTACTTGCATAATGGCGCAAGAAATGGAGGATTTTAAAGCAAAATCTGCCGAATCTACCTTGTTTACTGCTGTTATAGTCTTTGATACTGAGGGGGTGCATGGTTCCATATATTGGTTTGGATTAACAATACTTAGGGCATATGTTCCCACATCTACGTTCAAATTGTATTTACCCAAAGTATCCGTTAAAGCCAAAACATCTGGCAACCCTGTTTGTTTGGCAACCACCATTACCCTCTGAATGGGAATATCGCTGCCCGATAATCGGCAGTTAATATCTCTATCACTGAATATATTGCCTTTGATATAGTTGAGATATAAATCACCATTATCATCCAATTTCATCAAGCGGACTTTATTGTTTTCAGTTCGTTGCCCAGCCAATATATAGCCACCTTTGATGGTTTTGCTTAAAAAGAGATTAGCAAAAGTACCTGTATAAGTAAGTACATTTGAAGATTGCAAAGTACCATCTGTGAAATATTTACGGATATTGATTTGTTGCGTTCCTGCCGTTTGTAGAATACCTAAAAAATCCCCGCCAGTATTTCTGGCAGCTATAAGTTGTTTAAGATAACGGGAGTTTTGCAATGGCGTACCTAAGCCTATATTTTTTCGCCAAAGAAGCCGACCAATACTATCAACTTTATACGTGTTTGAAGAGTCGGGTATTAAATAACCCCCATCGGCAGTTTTAATAATATTTGTCATAGGATAGGAAGAAACAAAAACTGTTTGGGGATAGCCAATTCTTGACTGTAAAGACCCATCAAATTTGATACGCGAAGATTGATGTGAAGGCAACGAATCGGAATAATTGAACACAAATAAACCATTTTTGAGCGGTAAAGGTAATGATACATACTCTGGTGAACGTCTAAATTGAAGAGACGGAACTTGTTTTACTTCAATCGTATCACCATTGTTTTTTAATCGTAGCAACGTACCAAAAGTCGGATTAGTCATACCGAACAAAACGATTTGCGCGTCAATACTGTGAATATCCGAATTGCCGATTGGTAAAGTGCGGAAAAGTAGCCTATTGCCACTTTTATCCAACTTCATCAAAATGGTTTGCGCTGTATTGGTTGCAACGGTGCTAAACCAATAATTGCCATCGCTGTCTTGAATGGTCTTAGTTTTGATGGCGTAAAAGTTGGTTTCAATAACAGGGACATCTGTAAAGTTTTTTTTCCATTCTTTTTTGCCAGAGGCATCCACCTTAATAAGGGTTAGATTTTTTAGAGAAGTGAAGGCAAATCCTGCCAAAATACAACCATTGTCTTGGGTGGGTGCTACATGGACGATATTGAGTGTATCGTCTAACGTTTTATCCCAAACTTGAGCTTGAGCGGTGAAGAAAAAAAGTGTGCAAAGAACGGTCAATAACTGCTTCATATCAGTGTGGTTTTTGAAATGAGAAAATAAGTATTTTGCAAAAATAAAACATTCTATTTACCTATGCTGAATTTTAACATTTATCTCATTTTCACCAACGTTATCACCTTCTGCCGATTGCCATTCTGCACCCGCACATAATACAGCCCAACGGCATACCCCTCAGTATTCAGCGTGATTTTTAGCTCGCCAATCCCTACGTTTTGACTAAATGGCACGGCTATCAATTGCGCTTCGGCATTGAAAACCTGTATCAGTGTATAGCCTGTTTCAGCATAAAAAGAGATATGCGTAAAATCGGCACAAGGATTTGGAAAACATTGACAATCAATATCTTCCGTCAGAATATCTTTTGAAAACGTTGTGCAATTTGGCGTTTTTATAAGATTGATATGTTGAAAATTACGAAGCATAATATCGCTCATCGCACTGTCATTGACGCAAAACCAATCTTTCAAAATAGAGGTATAAACGGCTCTAAAATCGTATTGCATCGGAATATTTGTACCTATATTGGCATCTATCGGAATAGTAGGATTGTTGCCAAAAATGCGCCCATTCACCGCCGTCCCGAATAGAAAAAGGGGTGCCGCCGCGCCGTGGTCAGTCCCCAAACTGCCGTTGGAACGGATGCGGCGACCAAATTCTGAAAAGGTCAAACCCAAAACCCGTTGGCTCAAAGCGAGTTTTTCAAGGTCTTTTTGAAACGCATATATTGCTTCCGACACGCCTTGCAGTAGGGTAGTGTGCAAGCCTTTGGTCGTATCGCCCGAACTCACTTGGTCGGCGTGGGTATCGAAACCGCCAATGGATACCATATAAACACGGGTTTTCAAGCCGCCTTTTATCAGTCGTGCTACTATTTTAAATTGGTCAGCTAAGGTATTGTTTATAGGGTAATCTGTGGCATTTTTACCTTTTTCGTAGGCTTTTTTCAGACTGTCGCCATATTTATAGGTCTGCGAAGCGATGAGGCGGACGTGTTTGAGTTCTTCCTCCGCATAACCACCGACATTAGAATCATCTTTATCTTCGACAATATCATAAAACTGTCCGTTGCTGTTGATACTAATGCCCATCGGCGATTGCGCCCCATTGAGGGTCAAACTCAATTGCGCCCCAATTTGCAAAGCCAAAGGGTCGGGCATATGGGTGTTTGGAAAATTACTCGGAAAACCCGCGTACTCTTGCTGCAAATATCGCCCCATCCAACCCGAATACACGTTTTCATTTTCCTCAGATGCCGACATCCATATATCAGTTGCCCTAAAATGTGAAAAATTAGGGTTGGGATACCCCACACTCTGCACTATGGCTAATTTTTCCTCCTCAAAAAGGGTTTTCATGGCAGACATAGCGGGGTGAAAACCTGTGTTGGTATTTAATTTCAATACTTTATTTTCTGGAATAAGTATATTTGGACGCACCCGCGACAAAGCCGCATATTGGTCAAGCGGAATAACGCAATTTAGCCCATCGTTACCACCAAACAGTTGTACCAAGACTAAAACCCTGTCCGTTTCAATCGGCAGCAAGGCTTGCATCCAAGCGGATTGTGCCATCGCTTGAATAGCGTAGCGTCCGAAAAGGGTCGGCAATAGGACGCTGGTTTTTTGTAAAAAATCTCTGCGTTGCATGGTGTATTTAGTTATTTTGACAGTTGAGGCTGTTAAAAAAGGATTTGATACTAACTTTTTTAGTTGTTGGCGTTGAAATTGGGTTTAGTAAACTGATTTTGATGATGT
>JAYVKQ010000834.1:0-2253 GCA_043768285.1 Saprospiraceae bacterium
GAAATACTGAGGGGGGTATTCCCAGACCGTGAAGTGATAGGTTTGGATTGTTTACCTTTGATTTGGCAACATGGGTCGTTGCATTGTATTACGATGCAATACCCAGAAGGTGTTTTATAATTTTCAAAAAAATAAATTTTAAAGTAAGTGGATAAAGATTATATTTGTCTATAAAATTAATAAAATCATGGATTGGAACAATCGGATTATATCTGACCCACATATAATGTTTGGAAAACCTGTTGTCAAAGGAACGCGCGTTCCAGTAGAACTAATTGTTGATAAATTAGCGGCAGGTCGTACTATCGAACAACTCTTAAAATCATATCCTCACCTCGAAGCTGCCGATATATATGCGTGCCTTCACTATGGATTTCAAAATAAAATATAGTATTACCAACACGAATAACACTAATATATACACGAATTTTTCTAATCTAAATTAGCTATATTCGTGTATGTATTAATGTTAAGTAAGTGTACAAAATCATTCGATATAAACTTTCCAAGAGTTTGAAACTCTTGGAAAGTTATTCTAATAATTTATAAAACGCACTACTGAGGGGGTAAACTTGGGTCGTTGTTTAGTATAATTTTTAAAACATATATATATCATATTTAAACATTTAAAGCATGATTTCAAAACATCTAATAATCATTCTATTTTTATTATCAACGGTCATTTTTGCCCAAAAAAATTATGATATATACATTGGATTAGATATAAGCCCGCTCAAAAATATAGTAGGGCAACATGAGGTTTTGGTAGAATATCGAAGCAAAAAATCTAAATGGATAAACCCCTATATTCGAGCAGGGTATGCCAATCGAATATTGCAAGGCGGATGTTTAAAAGATGATTATGTAGAGGATAAAAAAGGCAATGGTTGGTTTGTGAAAGTAGGTAATGATTTTATGCTATTAAAAAGGTTTGCTGTATCGCCTATTTTGATTATAAATAATTATCAGGCTTCTGGTTTATATAAAGGTGATAGCATTCCAAGAGTGGTCGAAATTAAAAACCAAACAACATTTTATACAGGGTTGAGCCTAAGAAGTTTTTTAGTAGATAAGCCTAAATGGGGCATTAGTATGTGCCTAACGGGTGTGAGAGCTATTCAAAAAGAACCTTTTTTAGGGTCTGGTTGTAACGAACCAAAAATTGGGGCAGGTGTAGAACTATTACCCGATATTGCTTATTGGAGTTTGCAAACATTGATTTATTGGAAGTTTTAAATATCAAACTGAGCTAACCAATAATGGTAATAATGAGTTCAAATCCAATAAATCCGTTAGGATTTGTACGTTTATAGACAATATATGTAAAAATGCAAAACGAATCCGTAGGATTCGCACGTTACACACGCATTTACGTGCGAATCCTATGAATTCGTTAGAAAAGCGGATTAGAGTACCCCATAAACGTACAAATCCTAACGGATTTATTAGATTTGAACGTATTATTCGCAATAATAAAGGAGAATTAGAATGGATGGAAATTGATATGAATTCAGGTCAAATAAGATAATTTTTAAAGATATGTCAAAACTAAAAATCGGAATTGTCCAACAAAAGTGCAGTGAAAGCCGTGAAGACAATATAGCCCGCAGCTTGAAAGGGATTAAAGAATGTGCTGAACAGGGCGCGGCATTGGTCGTGTTGCAAGAGTTGCACACGGGTATATATTTTTGCCAAGCCGAGGATACTACCAAGTTTGATATGGCAGAACCCATACCCGGACCTTCAACTGAAGTATTCAGTAAGGCAGCAAAGGAGTATAAAGTGGTTTTAGTTACGTCGCTTTTTGAAAAACGTGCGCCCGGTATCTACCATAATACATCAGTTGTATTTGAAAAAGATGGTTCGATAGCGGGTAAATACCGCAAAATGCACATACCAGATGACCCTGCGTACTACGAAAAATTCTATTTCACACCCGGGGATATGGGTTTTGAACCCATCAAAACCTCCGTTGGCACATTGGGCGTATTGGTTTGTTGGGATCAATGGTATCCCGAGGGCGCAAGGCTCATGGCACTGAGGGGGGCAGAGTTGTTGATATATCCGACGGCTATCGGGTGGGAAAGCAGCGACCCATTAGATGAAAAAGACCGTCAACATGGTGCTTGGCAGACGATACAACGCAGTCATGCCATAGCCAATGGTTTGCCCGTGATTGCGGTGAATAGAGTGGGTTTTGAAAAGGATTGGTCGGAGGTAACAGGCGGTATTCAGTTTTGGGGACAGAGTTTT
>JAYVKQ010000835.1:0-4455 GCA_043768285.1 Saprospiraceae bacterium
GGGCGATTTTAATCGCCCTGCGAAATGCCAAACTAATTGACTAATGGACTAATACCCATACTTCATACTTCATACTATTTAACCAACGTCACATCCCCTTTCTGCACCAACATATGCCCATCAGTGGTCTCATATTCAAGTAAATAGACAAACACATTGGGTTGTAATGGTTTGCCTTTGAAACGTCCGTCCCATGCAAATTTTTGGGCTTCGTCTTGCATAAAATTAGTGGCAGTATGTACCAAATTACCCCATCGGTCATAAAGATCGAAGCGCAGAATTTTTTTAATATTGGCAGTTGGAAACACTTGTAAGGTCTCATTTTGCCCATCGCTATTAGGTGAAAATGCCGTTGGCACGTAGATTTCGTAGCAATTTTGAATATAAACCGCTATCTCATCTTGCGCGTTGCCACATTCATTTTCAGCATAGACGCTATATGTGCCAGATGCCTTAGCTTCAAAAGTAGGTTTGGTAGAACCATCTTGCCAACCGTATTTTGCAACACCTTGTTCGCCGCCTTTCAAGAGCAACGCACCCTTTTTTATATCTTGACAGATGAGGGTATCTACACCCAAATTCACAACAGGTTTTTTCTTAAATTGAAGATTATAAAACCAACTGACAAAACATTTTCCATTCGACATAACGGCTTGATAACTACTTGACTTTGAAACTGTTATCGCGGCATCTGTACTACCAGTACTCCATTTGTAAGTCTTCGTGTGTCTCAAATTTGGGGCTATCAAATACTGAGGGGTGCAGCTCACAGTATCAATAATTCTACCCGCTTCTTTATTATAAAAAAATATGTCCGTACTATCCGAAGCACGACATTGACCAAATAGAACCTCCACGCCATATATGCCTTCTTCATAGACTTTTAAGGTCGGATTTGCAGAGCCATCATTCCATTTATAAGTGTATAACGGCGATTTTTCAGCCCTCAAAACCAGTGTATCCCCCTTACAAAAGGAGGTATCTATGCCTAAATTCACACGCGGTGGCGGCAATACAAACACCCGAATGGTATCGTAATTCACACATTGCCCACTCGAGACTATCACGTTGTAACGCCCGCTATCCCGCACTGTCAAGGTAGCCGTTGTGTCATCGGTATTCCAATAATAAGACCGTGCAAAAGGCGTAGTTGCATCAAGGGTAACGCTATCTCCTGCGCAAATTTTGACAGTATCGGGGAGTGAGTTATAGGACTGCGAACCATCTCTAACAGTAACGCTTGACGAACCTTGACAGCCAAAGAAATCAATAACAGATACTGTATAATCTCTTGTTGCATAAACAGTTATATCATTTGCGCGCTCTCCACTTGACCATTGAATTGAGCGAAAAGTGCCTTGCACCAATAAGGTTGTAGAACGTCCAAAACACACATACGGCGTGCCTTCAATCACAGGATTGGGCAACGCATGAACAGTAACAATTATGGAATCAATAGTAGGAGTAGCACGACTATCAGTTGCGGTAACTTTATATTTCCCGCTCGCCCCTACCCTAATTGTAGGCGTAGTCGCACCGTTTGACCACGTATATAAAGTAAAATTACCATTGACAGTAAGCGTGGCAGTATCACCTTGACAAATGTCAATACTGTCCAAAACAATACCCGTTTGGGCACGCATTTCTCCGTAAAAATTTAGGAAAAATAAGGTAAAAAAGATGTGAAATGAGGTTTGACGATATGCCTTTGTTGTCGGTTTCATGCAGCCTGGATATGATTTTGAAAGATTCGATGGATGTTTTTAAAAATTGTATATCCTCATTCCTGCAAAAAAAACGCCAAGCTGTTGCAATTTAGTATATCAAAAAGCAATTTTTAAATATAAATAAATTCTTAATTTGAAATGACCCCTCAGTATTGAATAGTATAATTTACTATATTTGTGATTTAAGTATTAAAATAAAAACACCAACAATGCAAAAAATCACCCAAACCCTTACCTTTTTTATTTTATTTTGCTGTACAAAAGCACAAGCCCAAAACATCACGCTATCAGGCAAATTGGTAGATACCCTATCGGGCGAAGCCTTGAGTTATGCAGCTATTTCGTTGCAACAATCTACGACCAAAAATCTCATAAAAGGGCAAATTTCGGACGAAAAAGGCAGTTTTTCCTTTGAAAAACTATCGAAAGAAACATTTATTGTAAAAGTTGAATATGTAGGTTATCGTACCAAATTGATAGAAATCAGTCTTGAAAATACGAATAACACCCTTGATTTAGGGTCTATCAAATTAGCACCCCTTAGTGAATTGCTCGATGCAGTGACGGTGAGTGGGCAAAAGCAAACAGTGGTGGCTACTTTAGAAAAGCTGGTATTCAAAACGGAACAATTTGAAGCGGCAAAAGGCGGAACAGCTACGGACGTATTACGCAATATCCCCTCAGTATCCGTGAGTGCAGAAGGTGATATTACGGTGCGCGGCTCAAAAGGTTTTTTGATTTTGGTAAATGGCAAACCAAGTCAGTTGGATGCGGCTACCCTATTGGCACAAATACCCGCCAACACGATTGATAAAATTGAAATGATAACCGCGCCCTCAGCTAAATATGATGCAGACGGTAAGGCGGGTATTATTAATATAGTGACAAAAAAGGGAACAAATGAAGGCTTATCCATCATTACAAACGCGCAATATGGCTTCCCACGCATCCAAAAATATAATAATTTGACCGAACCACAACGCTATGGCATAGATGCTACCCTTGCATTTCGCAAAAACCAGTGGGATGCTTCTTTTTCAGCAAATTACTTAAAAAATGATATTGCAGGGCGCAGAGTGGGCGATGTAAATACCACACTCAATAATATTTTTACCCAATTCCCGAGTATAGGCGAGCGCAGTTTTAAACGGGACAATTATGGTGTACGCGCTCTCGTTGGTTTCAATCCCGATAAAAAAAACGCTATTTCGGGCGGTTTTTATCGCGGTGGTAGAACGCAATATCGCCGTGCAGATATTTTTTACAACAATACTAAAACCAATACTTTAACCCAATCAATTATAGCAAAAACCCAATATTTCAACCCTAATTTGGTCAAAAAGCAAGGCACTTTTAATGTTTTCAACTTGGATTATAGTCATATTTTTGCAAACTCGGCAACTGTCAATATATCGGGTTTGTACGAAAATGCGGCTATTGATGGCTATACTCAAAATGCTAATTTGAATCCTTTAAATTTTAAAGATACCATCCAAAATACGCTGAATAATGGCAATAATCCCTTAGATGCTTACCGTTTTAAGGTAGATTTTGATAAAAAACTCGGTATTGGCAAACTATCAGCGGGTTATCAATATCGCACCCAACAACAAAATGGCAGCTTTGATTATTTAGAAAAACAAGGGAATTTTACACCCTTTATCCTGAATCCAACATATAGCGCAAGAACAGAAATTTATAACCGAATTCATGGATTATATACGCAATTTGCTGGAAAACATAAAAAAATGGACTTTTCTGCGGGTTTGCGCTACGAAAATGCCTATCGTTCATTTAAAGACAATCGCAATTCACAACCTAATATTTTGAAACTCTCCAACCTTTTTCCTTCGGCAAATATGTTGATTGATTTGGGTAAAGAAACTAAAGCGAAATTGGCGTATAGTCGCCGTGTGCAACGCTCTACTAACAACGAACTTAATCCTTACCCCGAGCGCGAACACAGCGAAACCTTAGAACAAGGCGACCCGTCCATAAGACCCGAATTTATTGGGATTTATGAGATAGGATTAATCAAAGATTTTAAAAAAGGTAATATCTATTGGAACGCCTATACCCAACAGATTACGAATATCGTCAATCGTGTGAATAGCGTATTTAACGACACCATTTTGAATCGCATTTATACCAACGCAGGAAATGCACAACTATGGGGTTCGGAGGTTGGCTTGACACTTTCACCTATTAAAAATATAAAAGTATTCTTAGGTGGAAACGTGTATAACTTGACTATTCAAGGCGGCTTGTTTGATAATAAAGTGGCTGTAAACAGCAAAGGTTGGGTACACAGTATCAATACCAACGTGAGTTGGCAAATGGCAAAAACGATGAGTGCGCAGTTCAATCTATCTTACCTTTCGGCTCGAAATACAGCACAAGGCGAAGATTCACGCTTCTATTTGCCTAATTTTTCTTTAAAAAAATCATTTTTGAATAATAAAATGACCTCAACGCTGCAATGGCAAAATCTGGCTTTAGGCAATATGGCTGTTAATGAACAGCGCATAACGACATTCGGGAGCAATTTTTATACAACCACAAATTATATTCAAGAAACGAATATATTTGTGCTCAACGTGTCCTACAATTTTAACCAATCGGATAGAAAAGCGAAGTTACCTACAAGTGAATTTGGCGAAAAAGAATATTGATTTTTGTAAGGAATTGAAGTTGTAAAACTATTCAATTGTACCGTCGAATTTATTCA
>JAYVKQ010000836.1:0-2671 GCA_043768285.1 Saprospiraceae bacterium
GGGCGATTTTAATCGCCCTGCGAAATGCAAAACCAATGCACTAACCCCCAACCTCGTAACTTCGTAACTTTACATTTTTACAACTCTCTAATCCAAATATTGCGATAGCTCACCTCATTGCTATGGTCTTGCAATTCGATAGCCCCTTTGCCATGCGCTTTCCATTTTGGTGCGCCGATATATTCGGTACTGCCTTGTAATTCAAAATGATTTTGTACGATAATACCGTTGTGCATAACCGTTACATACCCCGGTTTTTCGACTGACCCGTTGGGGCGAAAACGCGGAGCCGTAAAAATAATATCATACGTATTCCACTCCCCTTCCACCCTACAGGCATTAACCATTGGCGGCGTTTGTTTATAAATGCTACCCGCTTGACCGTTCACATAGGTTGGGCTTTCGCGGCTGTTCAGCACCTGCACTTCATAGCGTTCTTGCAGAAAAACGCCACTATTGCCCCTACCCTGCCCTTGTCGTGTGGCGGGTTCAATTGGCGACCTCCATTCGATATGCAATTGGCAATCACCAAATAATTGTTTGGTGCGAATACCTTTTGAACGTGGTACAACAGTCATTGAACCATCACCATTGAGTTTCCACGCGGCAGGCGTACCATGCACAGCACTATCTGCGCGTTCCCATTTGTCCAAACTTTTACCATCAAATAGCACAATGGCATCAGAAGGTGCATTGCCAACCTGTGCGGCGGCATCTACTTTCCGCACTTTGGGTTCGTAATATTCTGTCTGTTCGGGTTTTACTAATGGGGCTGGGTCTTGAGCAAAAAGTCCGAAGGAACAAACACATAAGCAAAGCATTAAAGTTAATTTTACTATTTTCATAAATAATTGATATTGAATTTGTTATTAAAAATATTTTCTAATACGCATCAATTGCGTATATAGGCAGAAAAAGCATTTACGCATTAATTTTCGTATCAATAGGGGGCGATTTCAATCGCCCTGCCGATGCCACCACAGTGTCCATATACAGAATTGCTCTCTAATACTGAGGGGGGGCTATTTCACAATCATTTTGTACAAAATATCGGCGACCAATTGGTTGCCCAACTCATTCAGATGCACGCGGTCTGTGGTCAATACACCTGCCTCTTTATTCGTAGGATTTTTTTCAAGATTGTATTTCAAAAATTCTTTTCTAAAATCCGCTACAGGGCAATCGTATTTGGCAGCTATATCGCGTATTATTTGCGAATAACGGTTCAAATCCCCGTCTTGCTGATTGCTAAAATCCGTCCTTTCGCCGATAGTTGTAGGTGTAGCGACAATAACTTTTATGCCTTTTGCTTGAAATTTTTTAAGCAAGGCGACATAAAATTTTTCAAATTTATCGGGGTCAGTACCCGTGCCAAACGAGGATTTATGCCATACATCATTCACACCAACCCAAATGACGACCACATCAGGATTATGCACCAATACATCTTCCTCGTAGCGGAAATATAAATCATAGATTTTGTTGCCACCAATACCCGCACCAATGAGTTGATAATTGTCTTTGATACCCGCTTTTTCGAGCATCGTTTTCATTTTATCAATATAGCCATTTGGGTTTACGCCCGCTTGGGTAATGCTATCGCCAAAAAACACGATTTTTAAAGGCTTTACGGCGGGTTTTGTCGCTGCCACACTTAAAAATACTAAAAAAGATAAAAAGAGTTTGTTAAAAATTTTCATTGTTTACACAGTTTACATTGTTTACAAATTTCTCAATGTACGCTGTTTGATGTACGAATTAGGAATTTCTAATTTCAATTCGTACATCAAACAGCGTACATCTTTTTTATTTTTTCATAAAACCAAGACTATCTAACCACAGCGATAAGCTATCCATCCAAGTCGCTTTGGTCGTTGGATTGACCATACCGAAACCGTGTCCTCCTTTCGGATAAAGGTGCATCTCGGCAGGAACGCCTTTTTTCACGCAGTTTTGATAAAATTGAATACTGTTTTCTACTGGCACAGCCTTATCATCGGCAGCATGAACCAGAAAAACGGGCGGCGTGTGTGTCGTTATTTGTTCTTCATTTGAAAAAGATATGACTTTTTTGAACGAAGGATTTGTGCCTAAAAGATTGTTGCGCGACCCACTATGCGTTATATCCTCTTTCATACTGATAACAGGATAGACCAAAACCGAAAAATCGGGGCGCACGGAGGTTGTATCCATCACGCTCGAATCTGCTTTCATTTTAAAATGTGTAGTCGCAGTCGCTGCCAAATGCCCACCTGCCGAAAAACCCATAATGCCAATGCGATTAGGATTAAGACCAAATTTATGTGCATTCGTCCGCACATAACGGAGGGCTTGTTGAGCGTCTTGAAGCGGACCAACTGAGGGGTCAATCATCGTGCGCTCGGTAGGCATCCGATACCGCAACACAAAAGCCGTGATACCCCATTTGTTCAACTCTTTGGCAACCAAAGTGCCTTCGTGCTCGTCAGCAACGCCCGCATAGCCACCGCCGGGGCAAATAACGACTGTTGTCCCATTTTTTAGATTATCCACAGGGTCAAACCGCATGAGGGTAGGAATAGATATTTTTTCTGTCCACCCACGCCCAGGGGCACGGGGATTTGATACCTGCAAATTTTCCGCTTGCTTAGCATTCGGAATTGCGCCTTCATACAGATTGAAAGGCTGATTT
>JAYVKQ010000837.1:0-6537 GCA_043768285.1 Saprospiraceae bacterium
GCACCACTTAGTATTTTATCATCATCGCTTGTGCAAGATGTTTCGGTTGCTGTTATGCTTGTTGTCGGTGCAGAAATAACGGTTATGGTTTTATTGGCAATTGCTGTACAACCGTTAGCGTCTGTAATAGTGACATTATAAGTTGTTGATACAGAGGGGGTAACGCTTTTGCTTGCGCCACTTCCCAAGCTATTATCCCAAGCGAAAGTACCCGTACCCGAAGCCGATAAGTTGACAGTTGCTCCATTTAATATTGTATCATCATCACTTGTGCAAGATGTTTCGGATGCTGTAATGCTTGAGCTTGGTGCTGCAACAACGGTTATGGTTTTATTGGCAATGGCAGTACATCCAGCACCGTCTGTTAAAGTAACAGTATAGGTTGTTGTAGCGGTAGGGGATACCATTTTAACTGCACCACTGCCGAGGCTGTTATTCCACGCATATGTAGCACCGCCACTTGCTGTTAGAGTAGCACTACCACCCACGGCTATTATATTGTCATTAGCGAGACATGAGGCATCTGTTTCTGTTATGGTTGCCGTTGGAATAGTTCCTGTTGCAATAAGATTGAAACTGGCGGGTGCTTTGCATCCCGTTGTAGTATTTGTAACAGTAACCGTATATGTACCTACCGAAGTCGCTATTTTAGTTCTCGTTGTTTCACCCGTTGCCCATACATACGTAACGCCCGTTGCGGGAGAAGCGGTTAAGGTCGCAGTAGGTAGCGCACACGTCAAATTGTTGCTCGTAGCAATAGAGGGCGTTGGTAAAGCAATAAGATTGATAATGATTGGATAGTCTGAGGAACAGCTTGGGCTTCCCTGATAGGTAATAGTTGCCGTATAAGTCCCAGAACTGGCGGTTACAGTATTAGGAATGATGGGATTTTGGACTGTAGAAGTAAATCCATTAGGTCCCGTCCAAGAATAGGTAGCATTAGTAGTGCTTGGTGCGAATAAACGTAAAGTATCTCCCACACAGACTGGTGTATTGCTTGTAGAAGCATAAGCGGGACAAGTGCCTGCATTTAAAGCTGTTATTGTTGAACCTTTAACAGGGCAGCCGTTGGCATCCAAAAAATCTGGATTACTTGCACCAACTAAAAAATTACCCGAAATTTGCCCTGTTCCTTTCAAAAAAGCGCGATTACTGACTTCATTATCGCAAACTAATTTAGTACACTCAGTCGTCACGGTTGCCCTAAACTTGACAACTGTACTGTCTGTACCCGCTGGGGAGTTCACCATATTACCGCCAGTTGAGGCAGTAGCCATTGTGCCAATATTTATTTTAACACTCCTTGAAATAGGGTTATATTCGCCGAGGTCATCTCCTAAAGCATCTGTCTTGAGACCAGTATTGGGTCCTACAGCGATTTGAATAGAATTGGGTACATAGTTGATATTAAAACCCAATGTATCTTCAAAAACAGTACTGTTAGCAATGTCGCTGCCTATATTTTTAAGTGTTAAAGCATATTCTATCGTATCACCGGGATTAAGCGTACCGCCATTAATATCTATCACCTGATTAGCGATTTTCATATCTGGCTCATACACATCAATAGCAGAGGTAATAACTTGAGTCAAGAAAGATTCCCCACCAGGCGATTGTGTCGTCTGTCGTATGGTGGCACTTGTCATGTTATTGCCAATATAATTTTTTGTCGTGTTGTCAGGTATAAAAATATCAGCATCATAGCCCAACGTATTATTGTAGCTCGGGTTTCTAAATGCTGTTAAAGTGCCGTTTCGTGAAATGGTACTATTATAGATATCATTGACAGGATTGATACCATTACTGACCGCCACAAAGTTAGGATTGGTGCCACCTCTGAATTTCAGCGAGTCGCCTGTATTACTTGTGCCATTACGCCTATCACCATCATAAACAACAGCACCCAACTCTAAAGTTACGGGACCCGAAGGTGGGGTTAGAAATCCAGAAATAGGAATATCTCTCAAGGGATTTGATGCTGAAACGCCCGATAATCCATGAAAAACGGTTAGATTACGCATATCCAATAAGTCATTTTTATACACAACAACGATAGTCCATCCGCTGAATACATTTGATGCACCAGATCTGGCAACTAAGTTTGCCACCGTATAACGGGACTTTATGTTATTGGCTTTTACGATATTCGTAATATTTTTGAAACAATGATAGGAGGTATAAGTCGTCGTGTTATCCCATAGTGTGTCTGCTTTCAAATGAATATAACTGCCAGAGTTAACCTTTAATCTGAAAGAATCGCGCTTGCTGTAATTAGCTGTGCCTGTAGTAATAGCTGAACCCCAAAAGATACCAGCCCAGGATACTTCACTACAATTTTGTAAATTTAAACTATCACTACTCGACATGAAAGTTGATGCGTCACCATCAATATCAACGTAGGATTGAGTATATAAGTTATTGTAAGCACTCGCCCCAGCACCTGGTGGCAATTCGCCCATATTGGCAGGAGACGCAAGTGCTACATTAGAGACAAACGTCAGTGAACCTTTCTGCTGAACAGAATACTGTACATTAAATGGTCTTGCAATTTGTGCATTCAAATCACTCATTTGAAGAATAACTGAATAGACTATCAAAGCAAAATAAAATAATGTCTGTTTTAGAGAAAACATATATGCAAAATAACGATTCATGGGTGGTTGCATTATTTAAAATTTTTAATTATTTCTTATAGTCTTAAAAAGCAAAACGGACTGTCATATAGCAACATACTGACAATCAAATTATTTCAGTTCGAGCATTATACATCCACTTGCAATCAAAGCCGTTTGATACATTTCTGCCAAATTGACATACGCCAAAAGGCTTGTCACAGATTGTATGACAGACAATACATAAAGGCATATTGTAAGTAATAATAAGTCATACGTGTATCGCCCTATTATTAAAAATGCACGCCTTAATTTCGTTTAGATGTTAAAAGATTTGATATTAGTCTGAATGGTAGATTAAATACATAAAGGGTTTAGTAAATACCTCTTTATCAAATGGTATTGCTATGTATAGAAAAGTCAATTTAATAATGTGAATATTCAAAAAAGCAAACATATAAAAAAATATAAATCATTTAGCTAACATACTTAAGGTATTCAATACTTATGCCAACTCACTATGCAAAGCCGTCACAAAAGCCTTTTATTCTAAAATTTTACAATTCATTTTTTAAAACTAATGCCCGCTGGATGCCTACTGTTTCAAAAATCTCTCTTGTAACAAGGCTATTTCAATACTAATTTCGATAAAATTGACTATTAGAGTACGGTTTATTGTCTCGAAGATGTGCCAAAAAAGATGTCACAGATTTGTAATGCTCTGCCATGGATTTTGTGCTGAGGTGGCTATGGTATCAGATTTGCGCGATACCGAATATCATATGACAATCGGCTTATAGCAAGGACGATGTGTAGTGCGGCTTTTGAGAAGTGGTATAGAAAAAAGAGATAGGGTGGGTAGTAATCAAATTATATCCATTTTCCGCATCAAAAACGCAGCACTCATTTGCTGGCAAACCCCATCTTTAAGTTTATAATCAAAGAGTAATTCCTCATTTTTAATAGAGGCTTCGAAGCATTTGTTGGATAGGTAGTGCGGGTATTCCTGTATCATCTCGCCAATAACGAGGTCGTGGGTGGCGATGATGCCGACGGCTTGTTTCGCTATCAGGCGGTGGATTAAGCCTTGCGTACCTGCGCGTTTGTCGTTGGAGTTTGTACCCCTCAGTATTTCGTCCAAAATAATGAACGATTTTTGCGGATTATCTAAGGTATTGATGATGCCTTTCAAGCGTTTGAGTTCTGAAAAAAAGAGGGATTCGCTGTTTTGGAGCGAATCGTCAATCCGCATACTGACCCAGACGTTGAACGGATAGAACACAAAACGCTCGGCACAGACGGGTGCGCCGATTTTTGCCAAAATTAAATTCACACCCAAAGTGCGCAAAAAGGTACTTTTACCCGACATATTCGACCCCGTTAGCACGATGAATTTTGTGTCCACAAAAGCCACATCGTTGTTTATGCGTTTATCTAAGGCGATAAGCGGGTGTCCTATGTTTTGGGTATCCAATATGGGTTTCTCGGTCAATTCGGGCATAATAAAATCGGGGTGATTGTAGGCAAAATTCGCAATACTGGCGAGTGCCTCAAACTTACCAATAATATCAAACCATTGAAAAACAGTTTGGCGATTGTCGCGTTTCCATTTTTCTAAACCGAACAAAGCATGAAGATGGTATTGAAACAAACCATTCATCAATATCGCTGCAAAGGGGTTGAGTATGGTATCAAACTGGTTTAATATCTTGGAAAGGATATGAATGGCAGCACTTGCTTTACTATTATTTTGAGCCAATCCCCATTGATACCCCCTCAGTATTTTTGCTTCAAATGCTTGACTTTCAATGAGTTCTAAGAGCTTACTATATTTTTTTAAAATACTACTCGTATTGCTCAAAAGGCGGTGTTCCTCTTGGATATATTTTTTCTGTAAAGCCACAATCCCAAGATTGATAAAAAAGGTATATTTAAAAATATCGAACAATAAACCATTATCAAGTACATAACCAACCACCATAGCCAAAACCGTAACGACGGGTAAAACGTAGGAAATGATGCGTAAAAAAGATTTTTCGCTATATGGAAACGTCGTATTGAGCCACGTTTTAAACTTCGTATCATTCAAATCTTCATCAATATGCAGCTGTCCTGTGGCGTGAAAATTTTGTCGCCAATCAATCAGCATAGCCAATTCACTTACTGCCTTTTGTTGTTCGAGAATATCTATCTGTTCTTCATTTTTCACCCAAGCAGCCAATTGTTTTTCCCCGATGGCAGTCGTTGTGCGGTTGATGTGCGGAAACATAGACTGTGCGCCAAAAATATCAAGGTCGTAGGTATAAGGATGTCCCGTTTGGATATAGGCATTACCCGTTTTAAAAGGACTTAAATCGCCGTTCAGATAGCCTCCTTCGTGTGCATTGGTGCGCGTGAGGGCATCGTATAGCTGCACTTTGTCCTTATATTTTAAATGAATATTGATTAGAAAAAGGAACAAACCAATGGTGAGAGCCGCAATGCCAAAAAGCCATCCCGTTTTGTCCATATTAAAAGCTAAATAGCTGAGATAGCCGCCGACTAAGACGATAATCAGCCGCAGAATAGCGATACTATTAGCGGTTTTGTTGGCTTCGGTATATTGCTTATGGAACGTTTCTTTGCGTTGCGCGTATTGTTGAGCGATGGTCATATAGCTTAAAATTCAATGTTTTACGCGCAAAAATAAGGATAGTTTTGAGATTGTATCATATGGTTTGTTCAACAGCACTGATAATAACTTTCTTAGCTTTTTCCCATTTATATTTTTTGTCTAAAACCTCTAATTCTCCGTCCATATTTGCATCTTCAAACCAAGTTAAACTTTTATAAACATGAAACAAAGTTGAATGTTGAAACATCTGTTGATACCATGTCATAATATCATTTAGTGTAAAGTGTTTCAATAAAAAATATAAATCACAAAAATCTTTTTTCCTACCCCTACCCATAATGGCATCTATTTTCATACAAGCAATATCTTGAATAGTTGCCATACGAATACCCTCAATAATGCGAATATCGCGTGCAAAAGGATATTTAAAACGGATGAAATCCACTTTAACACCTTCTATCTCAACAATTAAAGTTTGTTTGAAATTATGCCTAACATTGGGTTGATAGCCTTCATCTATTAAATGTTGTAAAATGATTGCTGCCTCAAAATCTGTATGAGAAAACATATCTAAATCAATAGATTTGCGATGACCAATTTGTAGAGATAAAGCTGTGCCCCCGACCAAATTAAATTGACTTAGCACTTCATCTGCCATCAAGCGTTTTAATAATCCCAATGTGAGGGGTTCGACTGTTTGAGTGTATAACATCTGAAATTTTGGATATTTTCGTTGAAATATGCGGCACAAAACGATAATGTTTGTTTATCTAAATAGCGTATTTGCATACTTTCAGCTTTAATAACGGTTTTGCCATAGTAGGCTTTAATCAAGAACCAATCGGATAAAGTGCCATGTGTTAAAGTTCGTTCTATGATAAAACGGCGGTGCTTATCAAAGTTTAATTGCTTTTTATCCACATCCCAGAACAAAGATGCGCTGAAATTTTCTATGCTAAATTCTTCCTTTTTCATTTCTCTGAAAGTTTCTTTTACATATCTTCTATTTTTGAAAAATATAGAGAAGATGTAAAATTAATAGTTTATTGCTTTTTTAACAACAATTTTAAACTTTTAAATAAACCTTAAAAATACTGAGGGGGTACTCCACAAGAAGTACCCCTCAGTATTTTAGAGATTTTTACCCTAAAACTCCACCTTATAAGCCAATATCGGTATCAAAGGGGCTTGATAACCATATTTCACTTCTTTGGTAACGGTGTCAAAGTATTGGTTATACTAAACCGAAAGTGGTTTTCGGATTTTAATTGCTAAAAAAAGGCTAATTTTGTTATAAAAAGACATGCAACA
>JAYVKQ010000838.1:0-4662 GCA_043768285.1 Saprospiraceae bacterium
TCAGTTTCCTAAACCACTTGCTCGCTCTAACGATTTCTCCTAAATAAAAGAAGAGTAATCAACATATCAAAAATACGCCGATTACTCTTCTTTGTTGTATAGAAAATAAACTATTTCCCCATTAGATTAGAGGTGAATAACTTATTGCTTCAATAATTGCTGCATACTATAAGCGGCAAATTTTTTCTCCAATTCCGCTTTATAAGCCGTATCACCTGCTTGACCGACCAAGCCTATCAACTGCTCTTTTGTTTGCATATCGGACATAAAATCTTGACGGAAAGTATTATCTCTATCAAAAGTGGAGAGTGAATTGTAGAATTTCAAGTTTTCAGCCAAATTATCGGCTAATATGGCAATATGTTTTTTTGATTTTTCATATGCCCCTGCTTGCATATAGGCATCTAAAAAATACATGGTTTGCGCATTGTAAGGGAAGTTGAAATTAGGAAATGCCTCAAAGTTTTTATCTAAAATTTTGACAGCATTCTCTTTATCGCCTTTCTTATTCAAATCCATCGCCGTTCTCAAAATCACAAATTGCGTGGTTTGGATACTCGGTTGGTAGCTTTTATTGACAAATGTCTGTACTTTATCAAAATTACCCCATTTGAATTTGTTTGTTACTCTATCCACTACTTTATCGCCTGCCACACGACCATTGCCAATCAAGCCAAAAGCGCGTTCACCTTGCGATTTTACGGGAATAATTTTCACAGCCAAACCTTCCAATTGCATATAATCGTCCATACCCAAAAGTTTTTCTGGGCGGCAAGTTACAGCGAAATAGACGGGGCGTTCCATTGCGTTATTGGCAATAATATCCAACACCGCCAAATCGTCTTTTATCATATAACTGCCTGGCAAAGTAAAGCTGATTTTATCAACGATACTATCTTGCTCACTCACAATACCACTTGCAATGGCTTTTGCTCTATCTACAGGGATATATACCTTGCTTGTTGGTGCAACTGATTCGAAAGTGTAGCCACCACTTGCAGGTACGGGATGCTCTTCGCCGATATATTTCAACAAATCAAAAGCACTCATTTCCTTATCGCTCTTTTGAATAGGGATTTGATTGCGTTTGTAGCCACGTATTGCTTCGGGTTTTAAAGTCATTTTTACGGCAGGTGATTCGTTGATTTTGCGGCGCATTTGGTCAATATACCAATCCACGGCAATCAAACTCAGGTTGATAACCCGCACGTCTGGTCTTACTTTTTCTACCTCTTGCGCATACCACAAAGGATACGTATCATTATCGCCATAGGTGAAAATAATAGCATTTTTGTCGCACGATTCAAGGAAATTGATGGCATAATCCCTTGCGCCTGTTTGATTGGCGCGGGTATTATCGTCAAAATTTTGAGTACCCATCAATATCGGTGCAATCATGACCAAAGCTGCTGCCAAAGGTGCAGCGAGCTTTTCAGAGAGTTTGAAATCTTTGAATAAATCAAAAAACGCCAATACGCCCATGCCTATCCATATCGCAAACGTAAATATAGAACCAACGATAACATAGTCGCGCTCGCGTGGCTCATTCGGTGGCTCATTGGTATAAACGATGATGCCAATACCTGTAATAATAAACAATGACATCAAACCCAACATATCGTAACGGCGGCGACCAAAATGCCATACCAAGCCGAACAAACCAAACAACAACGGCAGTAAGAAATAACGGTTGTAGGCAGGGTCGTTTTTCATCCAAGTTGGTGCATCTTTATTATCAAATAATCGTGCATTATCTAAAAAAGGAATACCCGACACCCAGTTGCCTTTGCTTACATCAGCTGGTAAAAAGCCCTGTTCTGCATTTTGTCTTCCTGAAAAATTCCACATAAAATACCGCCAATACATCCAGCCAACTTGGTATCTAAAGAAATAACTCCAGTTATCGAAGCCATCGGGTCTGTCTGCTGGCACTTCTTGGTCTCGCTGGATACCCAGCCATTGCTTATAATATTCGGGTCTATCGCCTTCCATATGTCCCATACGTGGGAAAAATACTTTATCACTTTCGTTAAAAACGTAGTCCGTTTTCTTATCTACTACTTCATACTTATCTCCCACGCGACCCAAACGGTCTTCCGAAGTTTGGTCAACGGGACGCACGTTGAATTGCGTACCCCTCAGTAATGGACGCTCCCCATATTGCTCACGGTTGAGGTAAGGAATAAGGCGCAAAGGGTCGCTCGGATTATTCATATTAATCGGCGTATTTGCATTGGCGCGAATTAGCACCGTACCCACTGTTGAAAAACCAATTGCCGACACAGCAAACGCCATAATGATATTCTGTATGCCGTTGCTACTACCACGTTCGGCGCGTTGGTGTATAAAATAAACACACAAGCTGGTAACGATTAAGCCTAAAATAACACCCCCGAAAGATGTACCTAATGATGTTACGCCTAATATACCCAACAATCCAGCAAACGGAAGAATTATTTTATTCTCCGCATTGCCCTTTGCCAACTCTAAACCAAAGTAGGTCAAACCGCCTGTAATTGCCAAAGTTAATATCAAACTTGGAAAAATAAAGGGTAAACTTAACCAATTCACGCACACGATTTCGAGTGCACCCCAAAGGCTTGGAATACCTGTAATGACAAACGTTTGTGTAAACCATATAGACACTACACCCACAATACCCGCTATCACCATACCCCAAAACGTAGGCTTTTCTGTTTTTTTGAAATAATAAAACAAAGCCAACGCTGGAAACGTCAATAAACTCAATAAGTGAACGCCAATAGAAAGACCTGCTGCGTATATCGCTGCCAACATCCATCTATCTGCATCGGGCGTATCGGGTTGGTTGTACCATTTTATCATGCACCATAAAGTCAAAGCCGTGAACATTGTGGACATGGCATATACCTCGCCCTCGACTGCCGAAAACCAAATGGACGTTGCAAACGCTGTGCATAAGCCTGCCGCAATACCCGCACCCGCAAGGGCGATATACTGAGACGAATCGGGTTCTTCGTCTCTACCCACAAGGGCAATTTTACCCAAAATGATAGTTGTCCAACATATAAACATGGCAGCCAATGCTGTGGATATGCCAGATAAAAGATTGACACCCAACGCAATAGCGGAAGGGTTGCTCGAAAAGGCTTGTGTAACGAGTGAAGCCATTTTACCGACCAACAAAAAGAATGGCGCACCGGGTGGGTGAACCACTTGCAATTTGTAGCATCCCGCTACGAACTCACCACAATCCCAAAGGCTGCCTGTGCGTTCTGCTGAAAAGAAAAACACCGTCGCTGTCACAAAGAACACCAACCACCCAACAATGTTGTTTAGTTTTTTATACGAATTCATTGAGTTTTGAATTTTATGAAATCAGAATGAATAGAATTTTATGCTTCTTTTATTTTTGCGGTGCAAAGCTAAAAAAAATATTGAAAAAATATTGTACGCAATATTAAAGCGAAGTTGCGAAAAGATAGGTTAAAACAGGTTAATTTTGGGTTAATGAAGTTTAGAAAAAGGTTTAAGCCCAAGCCTTCCTCAAAAATCGCAACCCGTTTTTATAAAAAATATTTTCAATATCTGTTTCTGTATAGCCGCGTTTGGCTAAAAGACCTGTCAGTTTTTGGAGGTCGGCGATTGTATCCATATCTGAAGGCGATTGCTCTGTGCCATATGTGCCATCTAAATCGCTACCAATCGCACAATGCAAAGAATTCCCCGCCAATTGGCAGATATGGTCGTAATGGTCAATAATGGTTTCGATAGTGATACCAAATGCCGCAGGGCTACTTGTGCGTTGGATAAAATTGGGCTTCATCATCCAAGCATCAAAACAGCCGCCGATAACCGCCTCACGCTCAATCAATTGGCGAATTTGGTCGTCTGACAATTGCCTTTGATGCGGTGCTAAGGCGCGACAATTGTGATGGCTTGCCCATACAGCACCTTTATATATATGCAGGGCTTCTGAAAACCCTATATCTGTCAAATGCGTTACGTCCAAAATCATATGCAGCGCGTCCATTTCGCGGAGCAAATCTTTACCCAAAGGGGTTAATCCCTCATTCATACCCGTGCCAGGGGCATAGCGTCCAGTGCTATAATGCGCAGGTCCAAGTGCCCGCAAACCATAGGCATAGGCTTTATCTAAATACGATAGATTAATCAGCGAATCGGCTCCTTCAAGGCTTAAAATATAGCCAATGGGCTTGTTCTCATGAGCAATAGTATCGTTTAACCAGAGCGCAATGTGGTTTTCTAAAGTCGCACGGTTATGGATTAACACCATTTCTCCTTCATCTTCCATCGCTTGATACCATGCGCGTTGCGCTTGCGTCATAGCCCATGCTTGATGCGGCGAATTCCAACCCGCGCCCGGCAAATTGCCATTGCTTTGGTTGAACCGCGCCAATTGTGTAGCCACCACCAACCCAATTTGTCCTTTGCGCAGTTCTGGAAAAGAGACTGTGCCGCGTCCTCTGTCTATTTTGTCCATCATACCTGTCTCGCTCTGCCTAATGTCATAAACAGATTGCCGATAATCTCTATTCCATTCAATCGTATTGAGTGAAATATCTAAATGTGCATCAATGAGGAACATATAATGAGGAAATATTTAGGAGTATTCTGTATATGAACATTATGGTGGTATCGGAAGGGCGATTGAAATCGCCC